>NZ_BAABMO010000001.1:0-181946 GCF_054767435.1 Proteus sp. MB838 | reverse complement strand
TTTTTGAGCGCTAAAGAATTGCCTTTCTTTTTACGTGATCTATCTGGTTATACTGGTAGTTTTATCACCAAGGCGGCAACAAAAATATTGATGTTGACTGCTGTAAGAACACAGGAACTCAGATTTGCTAAATGGGAGCATATTGATTTAGACAATGGAATATGGGAAATTCCTGCTGAAATTATGAAAATGAAGCGCCCACATATAGTGCCGCTTTCTTCACAGTGTGTTGAGTTATTTAAATCGCTAAAGCCGATCACTGGTCGCTATCCGTTGGTGTTTATTGGTCGAAATGACCACAGTAAGCCAATTAGCAAAGAAAGTGTGAATCAAGTTATTGAGTTACTTGGATATAAGGGAAGATTAACAGGCCACGGATTCAGGCACACAATGAGCACAATCCTACATGAACAAGGCTATAACACCGCATGGATTGAGACACAGCTTGCACACGTTGATAAGAACTCTATTCGTGGAACGTATAACCATGCTCAGTATATTGATGGCCGTAGAGAAATGCTTCAATGGTACGCTGATTATATGGGGGCATTAGAGAACGGGGATAACGTTGTCCACGGTAACTTTAAACGCGCTTAATCCACCAGCAACTGCATACAGAACCAGACAGTAAAAGGTCTGGTTTTTTTGTACCTAAAATAGTCATAACTGGACAAATAGACAGTAATTATAGACTGTAGTAGACTTGCATAGACTATAAAGAATAAAGCTATGCCTAGGTTGATCCCCGAAAACTAGTACACCTCTACTAGCTGGCATAGCTCTTACATAATGAGGGCGTGAGGTGGCGTTTTGATTAATTTACCATTACATATAGAGCGGTTAAGAATAGTTTCGTTAGATCAGGCAGCATTAGCCATAGCTGGATTAGCAGGCAAAGTTAATAACGTTGAGGAAGCTGTTAGTGGTAACTATACTGGTCACGAAATCGCTTCAAGCTATAGAGAAATCATCATACAAGCTATAAAACTGAAAGAAATTAATCCACTTCAAGTTCTAGTCTCTCCCTCTTATTATTCTGACCTTCCCTTTAATTCGAAAGAAATAATTGATAATGATAAAGTCACTATAAACAGCCCAATTATTGATGCTAATTTCTATGCCAAAGATATTTGGGGCTGGGTTGATAAAGAACTAGATAGTGAATCGCAGTCTGTTCCCATTAATGATCAACTAAAAGAAAAACAATTATCGGAACAATGTGATGCTAATGAATGGGGGGAATTTGCAGGTAAAGATACAGCACTAATGTTTATTGCTGGACTTACAATAGCTTTAGAAAAATCAGGTTCATATAAATATGGTACAAAATTGAACAAAAGCAGAGTTGCTGAGGCTGCAATTAAGGCTATAAATGAGTATGGTAATGGAACATTTATAACCACAAAATCATTAACGACATTAATTAACAATGCGTTGGATATGTATGGCACTAAGCTAGATAAAAACTGACTTCCAAACGGTACGAAAATTGTACAGCTAACTCAGTTCTGACTTCCAAACATTATAAGAGTTACTTCTATCTATTTAGGGCTGACTTCCACATATAGTCTCTTTTATCTGCTCAAATATCCCCTGTAATCAATAAACGTCTACCAAGGCGTATTAAGAACTAGATAACAGGGGGCAATATGCCAGCAGTAACAACTTCAAAAGAAAGCCTCATCCGCTTACCAGAAGTTCAGCGTCGAACTGGCTATGGTAAGGCTTGGATCTATAAACTCATCAATGCAGGGAAATTCCCTCAATCGGTAAAAATTGGTACTCGTTCTATCGCTTTCATTGAATCTGAAGTGGATGAGTGGGTAGCAAGTAAAATAGCTGAGTCACGTTCTGGCGAGGTGGCATAATGGAAAAGAAAAACCACTCGCTACAGGTGGCTTCTCAGAATAATGATGCGCTATCAATTCTAACAAAGAACCCACCAAAGAAAAATAAAGCATGGATTTGTTTTTTATATTCATACCAGGGGATCACTGAAAACGATATTTTACGACAGTGCCGATTATCCTCTGGCCGTAATTATTTAACTGAGCTTGAACGATTACTCAATATTAAATTAGAGCGTACAGACGAACCGAACCCAGACGGAATAGGTTCGCATTATCGTTACCGTATTCGTAACCAGAAAGATGCAAAGAGGATTATTGACCTTATCAATAGCCGAGCTTGTGCTGGTGGGTATGATGGTATTTCTATCTATCAATCAGATTTGATTTTATCGCTTTACCCAATCGAATAATAAGGAAATAACAATATGAAAAATAAAATGACCGTAATGGGTCAGGGATTCGCTCACCTTGAAATCAGGAGTGGAAATATTCTAAATGTTATTTCTGATTTTATTTATTTTATTGATATAACAGCGAAATATAACGGTTTTGAAAGGGGCGATTTAAGTTTAAAAGGACTATCACAGTATCTCTGCAAATTCACGCAAAATAATGTTTTTTATATTCATGTACGGTTTTGCGAGTGTTTGCATACAAATTTAGTCAAGCTATCTCATGTTGTCGCGACAGCTCTTAATTAACTAAATAAAAGGGCAAAACTTATGAAAGATAAAAATATGGCCATAACTGGTCAGGGATTCAGTCAGCCTGAAAACGAGCTAACGAACACATTTGATTATTTAATTCCTGTTATTAATAACCGTATTAACGGGAAAGAAATTCAATCAGTAAGTAGCCGTAAATTACATTCATTTCTAAAGGTTGGTCGTGACTATACGAGCTGGATTAAAGGGAGAATTAAACAGTATGGCTTTGTTGAGAATATCGATTATATCGTTGTGGAAAATTTGAGCTCACCAAAACGGGGGAGCGCAAAATTTAGACAGCAATTCGAGCATGACTATATTGTTAGCCTGAGCATGGGAAAAGAGCTGTCTATGGTTGAACGTAATGACCAGGGCAAATTAGCACGCCAATATTTTATCGAATGTGAGGAGCGACTGCGCAGAGTTGCGCCAGAAGAACATAAAGCCGCTATACAAAACTGGCGCAAAAATCGTGTTGCTGCATGTGAAGATCATAAAAATATGGCTGAGGCGATGAAAGGCTATATTGAGCGCACAGGTGACAACCAAAAAGGCTTTGCGTATAGCAATGAGTCACGCTTTATCAACAAATTGGTACTTGGTATCAATCCGACTCAATGGGCTAAAAGCCAAGGCATTAAGTCTAAAGAAATCAGAGATAACATGAGTGCGGAACAATTGAAATTACTCGCTTATTTAGAAGATCGTAATTGCGCTTTCCTTGATATAGATACGCCCTCAGTACAAAGAAAGGCTCAATTGACTGAATTGGCACAACGTTGGTTAGCTCAACCTTTGGAGGCGAACTAATGAACGCCTACCAAGCAAATAATTTCTTACCGAGGGATGGTGGGCTTACTGAGTTTTCGGACTCCATAAAAAAGGGCAGCTATTTAGCGACCCAATTTAATCAGTTCTTTGGCTCAATCCCTAAGCGTTCAAGCTCATTACGGCCAAGCGTTTTAAGCCAGTTTCCTAGGCTCATTCCGGCATTTGATGCTGCGGATTCAAATTGTGTTTTGAGTTCTGGTGTGATTCTAATTTGGAAAGTAGGAGATAACCCTTTTCCTTTCTCAGTTTTGTCTCTTTTTGGCGTTGACATGTACGTACATAATCTCTTAGTATGTGGTTTGTTATGTACGTACATTAACATGAAGTATGTGCAAAATAAAACGCCCTTGAATGATATTACCAGTATCACTCAAGGGCTAACCACCAGCGATACCAAAACTATCGAGGTAGCTATGCAAGATCATATCACACCCTTAACTGGGCGGAATAGTCACACCCAAAATATCGTTTTTATATGGCGTTTTGCTGAGTGTCAGCAAAATAAAGCCACCTATCACTTAGTTATTGCTCATACCGAAAATGAAGCCCGTTCGATGCTTCCTAACCTTTCATTGGTATTCACCGCCCGTATTCGAGTAGGGGTGACTCATGCTTAAAACATTCCATCTTACAGGCTATACAACAAGTAAATGCGGCTTAAGCGTTGGTTTCAGCCTCAATATTAAGGCTGCTGATGCTAAGCATGCTCATACAGTGTTATTGAATGGTTTTGCCGAGATGGGTTGTTCTCTTACTCGTATTACAAAAATCAATGGAGCTGATAGAGGGGCTAGCCATGCTTAATTCAACCCAAATTAATCAAAATGCGGAAAAAGCCTTTCAAATCGAGATTATTGCTTCCCTGATCAAAGATTCTGATTTTGACCTCGAAATGAGCGAAACAGCCGCTATTTTCGCACTGATCAAAAGGCTGGCGGGTGAGATTGGCGGAACGTTATTTAGCTGTGTGAATGAAAATGTTAACGAGGTGCCTCATGAGTAAGCCATTGCCGCTAGATGCTGCCGCCTACAAAGCACAGCAAGTCAGTTCTTTGTATGCCGTTATTTTAGAGCAGGCGGATATAGAGTGTTCCAGTGAGTTATTAGACCTGATTTCAATCGCTTGTGATTTAAACGGTGAAATATGGCAAGCGTTAAAAAGTCATGTGGAGGCGGGGTCATGTGCGCAATAGATAATTTTCGAAATTCGCTAAAAGCTCAAGATTTTTATAATAAAACAACTGAGGAACTCCAGCGTATTAGTACAACTCAACGAGAAGCGGTAGGAGCGTTATTAGGTGGGCTATCCGCTACAGCTAACTTGGCATTTTTTGCAACGGAGCATGAAGACTATAAAGAAAACGGCGATGCAAATAACGATCTACAAAAATTGAGCTATAGCATGACGTTTACCGCTGAAATCTTACATTGCCTTTTATATAACTCTGAACATGCTGAATTAGCACTGCGTCAACGGGGTAAATCATAATGAACTATAAAACGGTTGTTAATGGCGGTTATAGCCATGTATTTACACAAACAACGCATAATGCGCCCTTAGAAATAGCAACTATCTCACTGGTCAGTATTCCTAATCGAATTGATTTAGGTGAATGGGATGCGTTACCTGAGTTAGGTTTGTTGCTCCTTAATGACTATTGGAATAGTGATAGAGGTAGTCATACCCCAGCTGATTTAATTAAAACGTTTCGTTGGACGGTAGCAACGGTTTTTGTTGTTTACTGTACCCGTAAGAACGGAAACGCAATCTATGCCTACCAAGGGCGTGAACTGCCTTTATTGTTTGAGCGTGTTAGACGAGTGCTTAAAACGTGTGTTGATAAACCACTCCATCAACAATACAAACAAGCCGTTGCGGATGATCTCATTATTGGTACTTATCGCAATATGTTAGATGACAGCCGTATTTTGTCCTTATCAACGGATGGTCACGAAATAATGAATAGGCTTTATAGCCAGATCGTTAGCCAAGCCGGTTCTAAAAAATCCACTTCGGCGTATTGGTGTTTAGGTTGCAATGAACAAAACTACTCAATACCCCAGCAATCATTTAGTGACTAATTTGTATTGTGTGACATGTCACGCTGACTTAGGGGGTTTTTGTTATGCGCCATATTGATGTGATCCGTGACGTGAAGTTGAAAGCGAACGGGCAATGGCAAAACATATTATCTAACCTTGGGGCAGAGGTGCCTCTAAATCAGCATACCGCTTGCCCTCATTGTGGGGGTAAAGACCGGTTTAGATTCGATAACAAAGATGGTAACGGTACGTTTATTTGTAATCAGTGCGGTTCTGGTGATGGATTAGATCTCGTTCAACGTGTGTTAGGTGTCAGTGTAACCGAAGCCGCAAAAGAGGTCGCTGGCATGATTGGTATTGATACCCGTTCAGAGTATCCACCAGCTTACCGTAGCCATGAGGTAAAAGCGCAACAGGACGCACTGAGGGCGCAGCAAGCAGAAAAACAAGCTAATGAACAGATAGAGAAGCATAAACGCTTTATTGAACGGTATAACCGTGCTATTGGCAATGTTCAGCGTGGGGAGTCTAACTATCTCAAGGCTAAGGGGCTACATGGCTTTGAAATGGATTTATTACTGGATGGCTCACTGATTATTCCGCTGGTGGATGCTCGAGGTAAAATTACAGGCGCACAGACCATTAAACCTAATGGTGAGAAACGGTTATTAGCCGATAGCATTAAATCAGGGAGTTACTACCAAATTAATGAGCCTGTAGCCGTTACTACGGTGATTATTGCTGAGGGGCTAGCAACCGCAATAACGTGTCATTTAATTCAGCCGGAAGCACTGACAGTGTCAGCCATAGACGCAGGTAATTTAATTCATGTGGCTAAGGCTATGAGAAGTCAATTCCCAACGGCCAAGATTATTATTGCTGCGGATAATGACTCACAAAATGACATTAATACAGGAAAAGTTAAAGCGGAGGCAGCAGCGCAAAAAGTGAATGGCCATGTTTCCATTCCCCCTTGTGATGGTGATTGGAATGACTACCTACAATCTAATGGTGAGGAAGCCACAGTAAGCATTTTCAACGCAGGAATATACCAACCAGAGGGGATAATTGACGTATCAGATAGCGAGGTTATATCGACTGTACCGGTTAAAAGTGACCCGATGAAGATCCGTATCGAATCACGAGAAGATGGTGTATTTCTTGTTACCCCGAAAGCAGACAAAGAAACAGGGGAAATCATTCATCACGAACAATGGTTATCTAACCAGATCAAACGCATTACGAAAGGGGTTAATGATTTAGACCAGGAGTATTTAATTATCGAATGGGGTAAGTCTAATGTTCAGGCGATCCCAATGGGTGATATCGGAGAGCGTGAGGGGTGGCGTTCTCTGAAAAATGCAGGGCTATTAGTCACCACCAAATCAGGGCTAAGGCAGTCTTTGTCTGATTGGTTATTGCGTCAACCGTTTAAAGAAAATTGGAATATTACGGCTAAATCAGGCTGGTACAAAGGCGCATATATTATGCCTGATGGTTCAGTAATTGGAGAGCCAGAGCAGCCAATATTATTTAATGGTCAAAGCGCAGCCGTTACGGCTTACAAAACAAGCGGAACATTGGATAGCTGGCGGAATGATGTTGCACAACTGGCGAACAAAAACAGCTTTATGATGTTTGCTATTGGGGCAGCACTGGCCGCACCGATGACCAGTATTACACAAGCGGATAGCTTTGGTATTCACCTTTACGCCCAATCCACAGCTGGGAAAAGCACTACCGCAGATATGGCCGTGAGTTTGTACGGTGATCCTGATTTACAGCGTTTAACGTGGTATGGCACTGAATACGGCATGACTAATGAAGCGGTAGCGCACAATGACGGGCTTTTATACCTTGATGAAGTTGGACAAGGGGCTGACCCTAAACATGTCTATAAATCGGCTTACACGCTATTTAATGGCAAAGGTAAGATCCAAGGCGCAAAAGAGGGCGGTAATCGACAGGTTCAGAGCTGGCGAACAGTCGCCATTAGTACCGGCGAAAAAGATATTGAAACCTTTCTATTAAATTCAGGGGTAAAAGTGAATGCTGGCCAACTGGTGCGGTTACTCAATATTCCAATAGAGCGAGCCACAGAGTTACACGGCTGTGAAACAGGGAAAGAGCACGCTGACTTAATCAAGGTGAATTGTCGTGCTAACTACGGCACGGCAGGGCGTTATTGGATTGAGTATCTATCAAACCACAAGGAAGAAGCCAAGGAAGCCTATCGAGCCGCACAGCAACGATGGGGTAAATTAATTCCCAGTAGTTATGGGGAACAGGTACACCGCGCCAGCGATCGCTTTTCTGCTATAGAGTCAGCGTTATTAATGGGGCGAGTGATTACGGGTTGGGATGAACAGGATTGTAGAGACGCAGTTCAAGCCGTATTTAATGTCTGGTTGGCTGAATTTGGCACCGGCAATAAAGAAATTGAACAGATAACAGAACAGGCTTTAGCGTTCTTAAATACCTATGGGATAAGCCGGTATGCTCCACTACCTTATGACGAACGTGATTTGCCTATTCGTGATTTAGCCGGTTATCGAGAGCGCAAAGGCAGTCATGATGATGCGCCAATTCTTTTTTATACATTACCGAATGTATTTAGGGCTGAGGTTGCCAAGGGGTTTAATGCCGAAACGTTCGCAGAAGTATTAGCCACTATGGGAATACTGAAAAAGCCAGCCAAAGGAAAACGTCTGCAGGGAAAGACACCCCGACTTAAACACCTTGGTGGAACTCAGCAACGAGCCTACATCATGATGTTAGTTCAGGATGATGATGACGATTAATCGCTTGTTAGAACGATAAATAGTAGTGGTCTCAGTGGTCTCAATAAGGAATATATTTATTTATAGTATGATATTAAAGAATTTATTTTTAAATATTGAGACCACACTGAGACCACTCAAGCCCTTTTTGAGACCACTTGAGGCGATTTTGAGACCACAGAATAAATTGACAGTTTATCTTGCTGGTAGGAAAAAGAGCCTGAGATCACTGAAATTAAAAAGTGAGACCACTAAAAATAATCTATTTAATCATTATTTATCAAATGGATATGGATTCCATTTGGTTATAATTTGGAAATTGAGACCACTCAAAATCTGCCAGTGGTCTCAGTAAAAATAATTTAACTGTGTAAATACAATTAGTTATGTGAATTGAGACCACTGAGACCACTGAGACCACTACTTTTATGTATTTATATAAAAATTTTTTCGTGTGTATTGTGCAGTTTTGCACCTCACGAAACCTCACGCATTAAATCGGAATTCAATTCATCTTTACCCGACCGTATGAATGACTATCATCTTAAAAAATCTATAAATCATTTTGCGCACTCATGTATCGGAATGTATCGGTATTTTGCGCAAAGTGCGAACCACCGTAAAGCAAGATATATCAAGACTTAGAAATGGTTTGTGCGCAATTTTAATGTACAGAAATGTCTAGGTTATAAGAGACATTGCGCATGATTTTGCGAATTGCGCAAAGTGCGAATGCTCTCAAAGTCAGTTACAGCAAGGGTTAGAGTGATTTGTGCGCAATTTGGGATGTACAGAAATGTTAAGGTCAACTGCGCATTACCGCGATAAACCGCGCTTAAAATTGCGCAGTGCGCAAACTTCAATTTCAATGAAATCCAGCTATAGCAATGTTTTAAATGACAATTTCATATATTTTGATATATAGATTTATTGAGATTAATTGTGAATCGTGCGCAAAAAACTGCGTATTAGATTGCGCGTTGCGAATCTGTCTGCGCAAAGTGCGAACCTCTCAAAAGTCAGTTAGCACAAGGGATCACTATCGATTGTGAGCAATAATTTGCGCAATACAATGCTAAGATTTGCTAAGGTTATTTTTTAAATGTGCGCAAAAAAATTGCGCATGAACCCCAAGTTTTACGGGGGTAAATAATATTTAATGTACAGGATAGATCACCATGACAATAAAACAACGTCCACCAGCCACGACAAAACGACTGAAGCAAAAATCTAAATCCGGGATCACTTCTATTGTTTCCGGTGTTGTAATCAAAGCACCGGAACGAGGCAAAACAGTTACGGGTAAAGTCTATGCAACGATGACAATCGAAGCTGAAAGCGAATATCGCAGCGATTATCCATTACGTTTAGTTGCTTTTGATATTGATGCTATAGAATTGATGATGTGTAAGCATGGAGATAAGGTTACGGCCAAAGGCTCTTATGGCTGGTTTAATGGTTATCAGTTGTCTGGGGCTAGATTGATACAGTGAACAAGCAAAGCCGAATCTAGCTTTACTTGTTTTATTAAGTAGCTTAGATGGTTATGTTATTCTGCCTTAAAAAATCATTAAGAGAGATTCCAATGCTTTCTGCTATTTTAGTATAATGCTCAGTTAATACTTGAGTTTTTTCAAATTCATCACTAGCCATTAATGTCACTACAGTGGTGAAAATGTCAATATTGTTGCCATATCTTGTATGTAAATGCTCAATAAAGGCTTTTTTTATTTTATCGTCAATAAGTTGCTCTTGAGATGTTCCAATGATGGAACTATGAATAGATGCGTCATCGCATATTTTGCGATAAAGGCTCTTATTTTCGTCTATAAATTCTTGTAATCCTTCATTAAAAAGTTCTGTGTATGTTCTCATTGCTTTAACTCCTAAAGGATGTTTGATGATTTTATAACAAATATCAAAAAATGAAATGATTAAGGGATTATAAGAGTAGTTTGTAGCAGCTAATAAGAGTACAGATTTTTATCGGGTTAGTGTCAACATTGACGTTAGCAGTATTAAATTTGACGTTACTTTTATTTAAGGTTCTAGAAATTGTTGATATTATGCTGGTAGCTTGTTATGTATTTTGTATCATCCCATCATAAGTCAGTTACTCTATGTATCTATAAGTGGTAGTTAATATCGCTTATCGTAAGGTTTTAGGTAAGTATCATATAAGCTTAAGTCTTACTGATTTTGATAATAATAAATAAAGCGCTATATGTTGTTATTATTATACTAAAAATTAGCATATTGACACTATATATTGATTTCTAGTATAAGTCTCACTACCTAACTAAGATCTAGATTCGCTTGTATTTTCTTTTTTGATTGCTAATAATACATCTGTAGCCTTATTAAACTAGGATAATATGATGAACGTTCAACACACCGTCGCTAATGATGAATTCTGCTCAGATGAATATCATGAGTCGATTGACTGTGTTCATAGAAATAATAGAAATTCATCACCTAACGTAGTAAGTATAGAATTAATAAGAGAAAAAAAAATCTATAACGATGCAATAAAAAGAGCAGCAGCTGTAGCAGACACGTTAGATTGGTAAAATTATTTCACTCTTACAATAAGCCACCTAGTGATAGTTGTGGCTTTTTTTATATTATAAACAAGGAGATGTTAGCATGGGTAATCCTGCTAAAGTTATTGATATAACTAATAATTTAAGTGATGTTGAAAATTTTGATAGTGATTTCAAAGATGTGGAATCTAAAATTAAAGAACGTCATTCTAATGAATTAATTATTGCATTATGTGGTACCGTTGGTTCAGGAGTACGAAAATTAAAGGAATCATTAATTGAGCAATTTGAAAATTTTAATTATAAAGTTAAGCATATAAGAATTAGTGATTTAATTGCAGAGCAAAATGAATCACCGCAAAAAATAAAAAATCTTTCGGGTTATTCTAGATATGAAAAATTACAAGATTTAGGTGATGAATTAAGAGAGAAAAACACAAATAATATATGTGCTCAGTTGGCTATTAGGCGAATAAATATTTGGCGTCATAGGACATATGGAACCGAACTAAAAGAAAATGAATCACCTAAGCATACAAAAACCTTAGATAAAGTAGTTTACATTATTGATCAGCTAAAAAATCCTGCAGAGGTTGGTTTATTTAGAACGGTATATAAAAATAATTTTTATCTAATTGGTTTGTTACGAAATGTTAATGAAAGAGAGCGTAATTTACGAGCTGACGGATTAGATGATAGTGAAATCAAATTATTAATTAATAGAGATAGAAAGAATAAAGCATCATATGGTCAACAGGTCGAGGATACCTTACAGCTTTCTGATTACTTTATTAGAAATATAGAGCAATTAAGTGAAATAAATAAATCTGTAAATAGATTTATCTCTTTAATACATGGCGTGGATCATATCACACCTACAAAAGATGAAATTGGCATGTTTACAGCTTACAATTCATCATTAAGGTCTGCTTGCTTATCAAGGCAGGTAGGTGCTTGTATCGTCGATGATGAAGGAAATGTGTTGTCTACTGGATGTAATGATGTCCCAAAATTCAAGGGAGGACTCTATAATGCAGAGAGTGTTTCTGATAATCGATGCCATAATGTTGGTCGTTGTTCAAATGATTTACATAAATCAATGTTACGAAAACAAATAATAGATATATTACAAGATGAAAGCATAGATGATGCAGAAAATTTAGCATCTAAAATTATGAATAATACAAAAGCAAAATATATCATAGAATACTCAAGAGCTATTCATGCGGAAATGGATGCGATTATGTCTCTTGCAAGAAATACATCTGTTGGTACTGTAGATAAGATAATGTACTGTACAACCTATCCGTGTCATAATTGTGCAAGGCATATTGTTGCAGCGGGTATAAAAAAAGTTGTATATATAGAGCCTTATGAAAAAAGTCTTGCTAGAGACCTTCATGATGACGCTATTTGTCATACAGATGATATGAGTGAAAGTAAAGTGTTATTTGCTAATTTTGAAGGTGTTTCTCCTAATAGGTATTCTAGCTTTTTTAAATATCATAGTGCTCGAAAAGATAAAGATGGTAGGGTTTTAAATCAAAAAGTAATCACAGCCAAACAAGTCGACCCAACAGGGTTAGATTCATATTTTGACTACGAAGCTAAAACAGTTCAAGACGTAAATCTTCGTTTAGGTGAAGAGAGAAGTTAAACCAATATAGATAATACTCAAGATGCGATCATCTAGAAAAATCTATTTGTAATCAGATTTTATTGAATTAAAAAATACACTCTACTTTGGTGGACTATTGAAATTTACTATTTTGGCTTTCAAGTAATTATTTAGTGAAATACATTAATTATTAATTGATAGATAAGGTTGTTATACCCTATTTAGAAATAAAATTTGTGTATAGAATTGCGTATAACTTTCATTGTTAAATATAATATTTATTTTTAAATCAATGATAAGGAGTCCATATGGACTCCTGTGATCGCCACTTAAGTTCATTACACCTCCCAAAACTCAATCAATCCCTTAATGATCAGTTATTAAGCTATTTTTAGTTCAACAAATGTTAAAACGTTTGCAAGAGAATTGACTCACAGGAGTGCTATTAGGCAGAAATGCGAAAAGTAAGCATACTCGTACATGTTCGGTGAATGGTATTAATAGTGATAGTAAATTGAATAAGGCGCTATGGGGGATGACTGAAAAATGTACGAATATTATTCAGAAAGATGGATAGTATAGGGGATCGTATTACATTGTTTTTTCATAAAATAATGTGCTTGCTATCTATTTGCTGGTGGCCTTATTTTTTTGTTAAATATGCTATATTGTTGTTCACAGTTTATGCATAACGTATAGAGCGGAGGCCATGTAATGAGTGATAATCTTCCTGAAGCACCACAGGGTGAATTTATTTTGTTCCGCAGTGAAGATGGTCAAACTCGTGTCGAATGCCGCTTTGAGTCTGATACGTTGTGGTTATCTCAATCATCAATTGCTGAGCTGTATGGAAAAGACGTTCGTACAATTAACGAGCACCTTGTTAATATTTTCTCTGAAGGGGAACTTGCTCAAAACGCAACCATCCGGAAATTCCGGATAGTTCGATTAGAGGGAAATCGTCAGGTTTCCAGAGAGATAGACCACTATAGTTTACCTGCCATTATTGCTGTTGGTTACCGTGTCCGCTCTGTCCGTGGTACTCAGTTTCGTCAGTGGGCAACGCAAACGCTGGAACAGTATCTGATCAAAGGGTTTGTGATGGACGATGAACGGCTGAAAAACCCGCCTATCGGTCAGTCAGTCGTGCCGGATTACTTTGATGAGATGCTCGAACGCATCCGTGATATTCGCGCCAGTGAGCGGCGGGTGTATTTACGGGTGAAAGAGATCTTCACCATGGCAGCGGATTACGAACCATCCAATAAAGAAACAACTCGTTTCTTCCAATCTATCCAAAACAAATTACATTTTGCTTGTACCGGCATGACTGCCGCTGAGCTTATAGCTAGTCGCGCAGATGCCAGTCAGCCGGATATGGGCTTAACCAACTATAAATTTGATGAGGTGCGTAAAACCGATGTCACGATTGCGAAGAATTATCTACGCGAAAATGAGCTGAAAGAATTAAACCGTATCGTCAATATGTGGCTGGATTTTGCTGAAGACCAAGCGCTGCGCCGTAAGCAAGTTTTTTTACAAGATTGGGATACTAAGCTAGATCAGTTTTTAAGTTTCAATGACCGTGATGTATTACAAGGCGCAGGTGGGATTAGTAAGAAAGCCGCTGATGAAAAAGCTAGAGAAGTATTTGATATTTATGCTCAAAAACGTCGACAATTAAAAGAAGCTGAAGGGGCGAGGGCGAATATTGCAGCATTGAAAGATTTGCTGAAAAAAGGTAAGTAAGATAATAAGATAAGTAGTGTATTTACCATCCTCTAAAAATAAGTGAAATTACCACTACGGATAGAATGTTCCTAGATAAAAATCTCTACGCTGTGTCACTCAGAACCTCGGCTGACGCTTAGTCTTAAAGACCAAGCTTATTTTTTAACACTTCATACGGTGTTTTACCAGCATGCGCTGAGTGAGGGCGATGACAATTATAAAAAGCCTCCCATTCAGCTAATTTTTCATGTAAATCGACATCATCTTTATAATCGATATATTGATAAACTTCTTGCCATATTATTAATGCAAAGAAAAATATTTTTGCATAATTATATATATTATTTTTATTAAAATAACTTCTTAAGCATTTAATTACCGTTAAAGATTAATAAAAATATAATAACATAATACTATTATTGATCTAAATCAATAATCTAGTTAATCAGTAATATAATTACTTATTAAAATTGATCTCTATTTTCATTAAAATGTGTTTTTACACTTTATATTAGTATTAATAGAATTAAAAAAGATATTTAAAATCATGTGATTACTTTACAAATATATTGATACTAATTCTTTGATTAAGTGCTATTTTTGGGCTTAAGTGTTCTTTATGAATATGATTGCAGGATATTCAACCAGAAATGCGCTTTTATCAGAGTATTATAGTACTCTAATTATTAGTACTTAAATCGCTATTTGATGAATTATGTAACAAATTGTAAATATATATGATCAAATATATCAATTAGGCTATATCAATAATGCATTATTCTTTATTTTTCTGCAATTCTATAAAAAATATATTTTTTAAATTATTTTTTAATTAAAGACTTAATTTATTTAATTATCATATAATTAATAAAAATCTTTTCTTTTAAATACAAATTATTTGCGTAAGCTAATAAATTAAATCGATCAATAATCAATATTTGATAGGTTGTGGCTATTAAGTTAACTAACTTCGATCGGTATAAACGTTTTTACTCTTGTTTTTATATATTTATGATTGATTTAAATGAAATGTTTAGTTAACAATTTTCTATTGGAGTGTAATTAATGAAATCTAATATGATTAGTGGTCATGTTGGTATTTTTTTAAGAAAAGCACGTAAAGAAAAAAATATGACAGGAAAGCAGTTGGCAAGATTAATGAATGTTAGCCAACAACAAATTTCACGATATGAAATAGGAGCTACTGCAATTACCGTTGATCAATTAGCAAATTTTTTATTAATTTTAGATAAAAAATGGGTAGATGTATTTAAATATCTTGAAAATGAATTTTCCGATGAGAGAGAAATAAACAAAGTCGATAATAAAAAGAAATATATTTTATGGAAAGGTTGTCAAACAAAAAACTTCATAAATAACTTTTAATTACATTAAAAATTAATAAATCACATAAAATAATTATCATTGCAATTATTTTATTAATTATATTTTATAAAAAGCACAACTAAAGGTGTTTTTTATACTATGTAATTGTTTTTTATAAATCAAAATTAGAGAGAATAATATGTTAAATAAAAAAATAGCATCGGTGATGCTATCAACAATTATTGCTGCTTCTTTTGCTACGGCTGCTAATGCAGATACTCGTGTTGCACAAGCAACCGCGACTTGGCAAGCAACTGCAATTAAAGATACAACCAGTATGTTAGTTGTCACTCCATTAAAAAGTCTGACTTTTAATTATGCTGAAGGCCAAAAATCATTTAACCAACAAAATGGTGCATTTGATATTGCTATTCAAGGCCAATCTGGCGCAACCGATTTTAAATTATCATCAAAACTGATTGCTAATACGTTAGCAAGAACAACTGATGATTCAACATTAACAGTTGGTGTTAAATGGAATGGGGAAGACCTTTCTAAAACAACTGATGTCGTGTTAATTGATACATCAAAAGGGTTAACCTCAGGTTTAGATAATTTAGCTGCTGATGGTATTTACAATGGCTCTGAGCGCGCTACAGATCGTGGTGAATTCACTTTTGTGATTGCCAGTGCACAAGCAGCAGGAGCAACAGCCGATTTTAAATCACTGGCTGATGGTGTCTGGGATGGTGATGTAAAAGTGCAATTTACCGCCACTTGGGATGGTGACTTTTCTACCGTTAAACCTAATCCAGAACCTTAATTCTCCTTTATTGGCTAATTGATATTACGATAAAGATACTATAGGGAAGTAATATCTTTATCGTTATTTATTTTTAGAAACTGACTATTATGAATAAGATAAAATTAATCCTTTTTTATTATTGTGGTTTCCATTAAAAAATAGTTTTGCAGTAAATGTAGGTAATATAACAGAGATAATATCTTCTGATGAAAGTACTCTTGCCAAAGAAATTGAAAATACAGTAAATACGGCAAGATTAGTCAATTTGACAATAGAAAAATTAGACTCACCACTTGAAAATGGGAAAGTTATTCCGGTTACTGATCCCAATGAAATTCTATCAACACCGGCTAATCTGATTCTTCCCGGTCATGCAAGTGATGTATTTAAAATCATTTATCAAGGGCCTAAGGATGATAAAGAGCGTTATTATCGATTAAATTGGAAAGATGATCCTATTGCTGAAAATGGTATAACACAAAGCTCAAAATCAGCGACAGCAACAACATCTGCAACTATTAGTACAATTTTAGTGGTTGCACCCAGAATTGAGAATTTTAATTATCAGTATCATGATAATAAAGTTTCTAATATCGGTAATAGTTCATTTCGTGTTGTGGCTTCAGGCCCTTGTCTAGCAGAAAAACAACAATATGGTGTGGAGGGGATGTGTCGCGAGCGTTATTACCTTATGCCACATTTAGCCGTTAAATTGCAACTTGTCGATCTCACAAATAAAAAATCTAGCGTAGGCATTTGGCACAAAGGAGAGTTCATTGTTGTCAAATAAAAAATAAAGAATGGGCTAAATCATGCGTAAGAGTATTATCGCTTTATTAATATTAGGTATTATTTTTTCGAATACGATTAATGCTAATGAAATAAAAAGAATTAAAGTGGGCGGATATATTATTCCTCCGGCATTTGTTAATGCTTTAGAGGAAGGTATGTCGGTGCCCGTTTTCTTACGACTTAATGATGCAAATAAACAAAACCAAAGTGAAAAGAAAATTGCAGATGCGATTATTGTTATCGATAATGATAAAATAAAACTATCAAGTATTCAATTAATCGAAAATAATCAAGGCGCAACACTAAATCAGTTATTAGTTGATAAAATTGAAAGTAAAAAAAATGCTATCTTTAATGAAAATAATAGTATAGCTATTGATATTAATGCTGTTCTTCAATTAAATGTCTCTTCATTTAATTTATCATTAGATGTTGATAAGTCAGCTTTTGCACCCAAAGAACATGCTAGACAATCCATATTAGGAAATTCATCTGTTAATTCATTTTCTGCTGTGGCCAACTATGATTTGGGCGTCTTTCAAAGTCGTGTTAAAAACGCCCAAGATTCATCCAGTAGCTACTTTAATTTAGACACGTTATTAGCTAAAGCTGAACACCATTTTAATATTAATGCATCTGCCTACAGTATAGGTAAATCCAATTCCAATATTGAACTCTATAGAGCAATGTATGAACGTGATTTTAATGGATTGCGTTTTGCTATCGGGTTAATGAGCACTTGGAATTTACAGTCCTTAGCCAGCTTAACAGTATTGAGTAGCAGTAAAATTTATGCAGCATCAATCGGGAATAATTCATCAAGTAGGGTGGTGAATAAACAGCAATCATTAACTCCGATTTATGCTTTTTTAAATAGTCCAGGTGAAGTTCGTATTTATCGCCAAGGTAAATTATTAAATATTCAAAATTTCCCGATGGGTAATTTTGAAGTTGATACCAGCATGTTGCCTTATGGTATTTATGAAGTAACGATTGAAACCGTTATTGATGGTAAGGTAGTGACAACACAACATCAAACCATTAATAAGTCTTTTGGCACCGCTAACGGTAATTTTGACCAATTAAATTGGGAAATTTATGGTGGCTATATTGATTTTGATAAACGTCATTATATCAAAGAGGGTGGCGCTTATAACCAAACTCCCGAAAAAAGTTATTTAATCGGTAGCTCTTTTGCTTATAACTTTCCTGTGTTATCCGGTATTCGTTTTCAAATGTCTAACTATGGATTTGATAAATTTATTGTACAGGAGACGAATATCAGTGTAGCGGTAAATAACTATCTTTCTATTGCTTGGCAAGGAATGTTAGAGAATCATGGTAGTCACCGTAATATTAGTACGCTTTCTATTAATATCCCAGAAGGCTATGGTTCATTATGGGCATCTAAAGAGAAAACTATCGTAAGAGGTGATTTACCGCTATATGAGGCAGACAGTTACTCTTATGGAGGAACTATTAATTTCGATAAGATAATGGATAGAACGGGTTCATTTACTATCAGCAATACCAAAGATAAGCGAGTTGGTAGTGATTCTATTAATTATGAATATGCAAATACATTATTTTCGGGACGTTATGGCTCGGTAGGATTAAGAGCTGGGGTTCAGCGTTATCATTATGATAATCAAAATAGCACTAATGAAAAATTTATTAATCTTGATTTCTCTTTACCTCTTTCAACGTGGTTAAGTACTGGGATCTCTTCAACCAATGGCAATGTAAAAGCCAATATTTATGTGAATAAGAATTTTGAAAACTCCGTGATCACTAATGCGGGCGTTTCTGTTTCTAAGTTAGTACATGATAAAGATAATGGTGAATCTGACTTCTCAACACTAGGTTACGCTTCTTATGATACGAAGTATAACTCTGGTACGGTGACCATTAATCGCCCTGATAATAAACGACTTAATGGTAATTTAACTTCTCGTGGCTCTATAGCTTATAGTGAAGGGATGATCACACCCAGTGGTTAACAAGGTAAATCTGGCATTATTATCAATTCAGATATTAAAGGTAGTGGCAGTATGCTCGCTAAAGTTAATGGGCAAAATTACCCGATTAGTGGAAAAAATACCTTTATTCCATTATCTCCTTATTCAGATTATGACATCCAATTAATGAATGATGGCAAATCGAAAGACAGCTTTGACATTATTTCTGGCCGAAATAAATCCGTCACATTGTATCCAGGAAATATTGCCTTTTATCAACCGGAAGTGAGGCAATTAGTCACGGTTTTCGGACGTCTGAAACCCCCTAATGGTGAACTTTTAAAATATGCTTCAATTCGAAACCATATTGGTCGAACTAAAACAGATCAAAATGGTGAGTTTTCAATGGATGTAGATGTCCGTTATCCGGTGATCTCGTTACTACAAGAAGATCAGCAAACAATCTGTGAAGCAGACTTAGATCTTAAAGGGGCACAAGGAGCAATGTGGGTTGGAGAGGTAACTTGTCAACCTCAGTCTAGTTTCGTAAAAAGATAACGAGAACTTTATTATGAATAGCAAAATATTTTTTTTACTCGTAGCACCTTGTCTTTTAAATTTATCGCTGTCTACAACCAGTCAAGCCGCTACGGTAACTAATAGTTACGTTTTTATTGAGAATAATGTAGATAATGAATATTTTATTACCCCAAGAACAACCGATCCGCGTTTTTCGGGTGCCAATAAATATACGCGTTATTCAAAATCTTCACAGCTCAGTTTAGGTTATATGGGGTATACCAATACATCCATTCAGGCCAATCAATATGTCGATATTTGGCTAGAAAATTCTCAAATAGATAAGCCATTTGTGGGTAATCGATGTATGAGGCGTTATTGTACAGATGATAGTGGCTATTGGCCTGCGCAATATATAGGTAAAGACGGGGCTTATAAAATAGTTCAGACTAATACTAACGGTGAATCGGCTTATGCTCGGGGGATATTTAGTGATTCGGCATACCTGTATTTTCGCCAATTGCCTGTAGGCACTATAGAGACATATAGTTATAGAGCCTGTATGACAAAAACAGACTATGATCCAAGCAAAGGCGGATCTTGCCAAAATGTTGGTGGCAGAATGCTTGCATCACATGAATTCAATATCACTAAGTCAGGGCATATCACGTTAACTTCAACAGGTGCTTTACAAGAAATATTTATTGATAGTAACGGTAATCCCACGATTGGCTTAGGCTCTCAGTTTTGCCGAGTGGGTATTGTATCAAACCAAAATGGTATTATTTGTCAGGTGATTGATCATGAAACTACTGGGGATATATTTACCAATATTAGGCTTAATTTAAAAATTAATAATACACTGATCCCTTTTACGCCAGCGGCAAATACAATAAAAATTGGCCCTGATGATGGCAGTAATAACTGGTATAATTATAATACAACATATCCCGCTAATTATTATTTTAAAGTTAATAATAAAAATGTTTCTATCTTTTTATCTAATACCTTTTTAAAAAGACTCGTCTCTAGTAATGTCGATTTTAAAAATAGCCAAGACTTTTTTACCTTTTCATTTACCAATACAGCCGTGCCTCAATCTGGGTATTATGAGTTCACCCCCTCAAATACACTTATTCTGAAGCCGAGAGATTATGGCATAAGCATTATTCCTACTGATTTTAACCCTCATCAATCTAAAACGGGAAAAGTGGGTAATGAAGAGCCACCCATTGAGTTTAATTATATTGTTACCACCAGTGGCCCTAGACAAGCAGACTCTATTACTGCATCTGTAGAAGGACCACAAACAACATTAAAAGGGCAATCCTATTGTTTATTCTCCTCCAGTG
This sequence comes from Proteus sp. MB838, assembly GCF_054767435.1. Classification (NCBI taxonomy): domain Bacteria; kingdom Pseudomonadati; phylum Pseudomonadota; class Gammaproteobacteria; order Enterobacterales; family Morganellaceae; genus Proteus; species Proteus sp. MB838. Next base: position 161,091 of record NZ_BAABMO010000001.1, on the reverse strand, counting down.
ATAACCGACTTAATGTGCCTTTTCCGGCTTATCTCTCATTTAAAAATAGTGATGGCACGGATGCAAAATATAGAGCGAGTTGTGATAGTCATGAAATTTCATTAAAAAATGCGTTATGGACAGAAACACCATGGGACAGACCTGATGAAGACTTAGGCTCTTTTTATAGAACGAACCTAGATTTATCTTTTCCAATGAATGATGCTAACTCATTTTTCACTTTGGATGGTATTGATTGGCTAGGAACAGTCTCAGCCAGTGGAACGGTAACAGTTAAGGCTATATGGACTGGGCCTGATATTAACTAAAGTTGATTATTTTTATGTTATGGCGACTGATAAGAACGTACTGGTTTTTTATTTAAGTCACTTTCTATTATAACGAATACTGAAATTTTAATATGAAACTAATATCTTGGTTTAAGATACTTTGCGGGATGTTGTTAGTCTTCTTTTATCACCATGCATATGCACTTTATATTAGTGCAGATATTTCCTCTATGGAGTCGGGGGAACCCTTCTTTTCTAAGCCCTATATTAATGATACTAAAAAAACCAATTTATATACATTTAGTGTTTACCAAATTGATAGGCCGGGTTATCAAGAGCAGGGCACACCTATTCAGAATGGAGAAATTCTTTTTACTCCCCTTAAAAAAATTCTATTACCCGGGGAGCAGGAATTTTTTAAAATTTTCTATCGAGGAGAGGCGGATGAGAAAGAACGTTATTATAAAATTATTATTAGTGAAACGCCACTTGATATAAGAAATGATGAAGGGCAAAAAAAACAACCACTGTTCTACCCCACAGTAAGTTTAGAAACCTATTTTGTTGTTAGACCTAAAGATCCAGATTTCAAATATGATTTAAATATTAACCAAGGAATATTAAAAAATACAGGCAATACTTATTTTAGGGTTTTGTTACATCAAAATTGTGATGGTGATGATGACTCAGAGCCTTATGTATTTTATTTATTACCCAATCAACAAATTAAAGATCTGCGCATAAGTCAAAAAAGTCGTAAGTATATTGTTATCTTTGATAAATATTACTCCATAGGGAATTGTGAGTAATGGTGTGACTTTAAAGTGTATTGGCCATGATGATCATGGCCAGTGTCCGAGTCACCTATAAGAATGATAGTAGGCATAAAAGAGGCACCTTATCGGACAATAGTCACTTTCCCATCAATAATAGAAAGGTAAGGATTATAAAAATAATTTCTTCCTTCAGAGTTGATTAATTCAATGGGGGATAATCGGCTAAAACCAACCTCATAGCGAAAGACTCGATTGTCGTTATAAGTAACAAAAGTATATTCATCCCAATTAATAGTATTGGGTTTATATCCTTGTTCTAATCGTTCTTGAAAATTAAGCGATTTCCAAAAGATATCAGGAGAGCCATTATCGGCATAGGCCATTTCTTCCCAGGATATTTTCCCCATAGTTTTTAATTTATCTAGATTTTTATCGATAAATGCTTGTCGTAGTTCGGCATAAAAAGCACGAATTTTAGGTATATCGTCTTCAGTAACGGGAGTTGCTTTTTCCCATTGCCATTGGGGGAGGCCTTGTATATTAAATTGGTTTTTTGCTTCTAAAACATTATACTCACTATCTCTACTGGGGCCGCCAAAATAGATATGCTCACTGTTATTTTGATATTTATCAGAGACCACCATTTTCCCATCGCTACTTCCGTTTAACCTAAGTCCCGATATTAAGGAGCTATTGCCGTTTGCAGATAACTTCTTAAGTTCGACTTCACACCACATATCTGGAGTGATTTTTTCTTCACCTGTTAAAATAGAGCCATTAAACATAATTACACCTAAGGTATTTTCCCCACTAGTTAATATACTAGATATATTTTGACCGGCGGAATAATGACCTTCAGGGTATTTTTTATTATCCATTACCAACATTTCATTAATTTTTATACCACAACCTGCATCATTTGAGGATAAATTAATAACATAAATATCATTCATGGTATTTTTTGCCATAGTGACGCCACTAAAATTTAACGCCATGATGGAAAGTGTTGCATAAAATAAATTTTTTAATAAGGAATGATATTTCATATTTTGACCCGTCAAATCTTAATGTGAGAATAAAAGTATATAAAATTAAAACTACTATTTAGTTGAAGGCTTGCTTTTTTTAGATGAATAGCAACATCGAATTTAAATTTACTGATAATTGTGTTATGGCAAAATTAATTTCTAAAAAAGAATATCATTTTTTATTTATGATACATGATATTGGGTATCGCTTAATCTGTTGCAACGAGTATACAGCCATCTGAACAGCCACAAGCGACTTTATGTCCTTCGAGGGCGACAGGGATACCTTTAATTTTCATTAAATTATCCCCTTCAATAATAGTGCCTGTTTTTTTACACGCAGGGCAATAAACAGGATCACCTACACAGGCAATCCCTTGGGTTTGTTTAGCAATAGAAGAGCCGGTAAGTACGGTACCGCCGGTATTTGTTGTATCATTTTCTAAAATAATCTTTCTGCCGTTTACCAAACTACGCATGGTGTTCTTTCTCCTGATCAAGCTTTGCTAAAATTTGTTCGACCTGTTGTTCAAAATCAGCAGGAGGTGGGTTTTTGCCAAAATACACTTTGGGTTTTTTACGGTGATAATCGAATGGAATAATGGCATCACGCCCTTCGCGCATATAAGTATTGATAAAATTAATGAAGCGCTGGTCGTGATAGTCAGTACTGGTATTGTAGACTGAATAAACATAGACATTAGGGAAAAACAATTCAGAAACTAAAGTTTGTTTTGACTTATCTAACCCGAATAATTGAAAGGTAAGTGTTTTACCAATTTTACCGATACCAATTTCAGGATAGCGGGCAATAAATACCTTATTTTTGCGCCAAGTATAGACCAGATTTCTTTCACGATTAAAAACGAGTATTGGATTTTTTTTGAAAAAAGATTGATAGCCACCCAAGCCAAGTAAGACGAAAGACATGATGAACATAGTAAGAAAAAATAGCGTGTCTTGATAGGGTGTTGATGTAATATATCGACTATAATAAGCATTAAAGTAATCTAAAATTGTCACACTGTCTTGATAGAAGAAAAGGGAATATTCATTTTTAACAAAAGGAGGTATTTTAGGATCGTTTGGGTTTTCCAAATATAAGTTACCATATTTATTTTCATAATAAGGAATATCGTCTTTAAAAGTTGTATATTGATTATAGTGGTCCATAAAAACAAAATGAAATACCATAATAAAGACAATAATTCCGGTAATAAACCCAGGGAAAGCAAACGCATCACGTCGGCGTATTTCTTTATCAACTAGAATGCACTGTTGTTTATCGACGGTCTCTAAAAAATCGAGTTCAGGCATGGGCCAATCTTCGTTATAGCGCTCACCTTGCTCCCCCAATGGTTGTGGCTTTAAGCGATGTGGGTGTTTAGCGGGATTGAAAAAAATACTCATTAGATATTCTCACTGTTAATAAAGCCTAAAAGCCGATTGTTTTCTTGGGTATCTCCCCCCCCAATTGATATAACGCATCGGTGTTGTTACCTCGGGATTGACTTGATAATACCAATATAAATCTTCAATACCTATACGGCTATTGGGATGTGCACCAAAAGCAGAATATGTATTTACTAATTGAGACTGTACTTCCAAACTAAATTTAAATATACCTGTTTCAGGGTTCCAATCACCTTTTTCACTTGCCATTTTTAATTGTTTGCTAATTTCTAAGAGATCTTTTCGTTTATTTAGAACATAAGCTGAACTAGGTGTTTTTATTTCTTCTGCCAAACCGCTGTGATAACCAACCTCTGTAACAAAGTGAAAATATACCTCTGAAATCCCTGGGATAAAATTAGTAAATTCAAAAGATAAGCGGAGTTTTCCATTTGGTATTTTTTCTTGAGTCATTTTAGCTGTATAAAATAGATTATAAAACTCTTGTAATTCAATAATACTCTGTTTTTCATATTGTTCGAAATTTTTAACATATTCTTCTAGTTGTTTATCGATTGTTATAGGTCTTTTATTATTCCAAAAATTTGATCTTTCTTCATTTCCCCAAAAACTGTGTTTTAGCAAAGTTTCCAAATGACTCCAACTGGTGAGTTGACTTGAGATAAAGCCTCCTAATATTAGCAGTCCTGCAAATAGAGCCCATCCCCCTGTAACAAAAATTAGCATGATAGAACCAATGGCAATGGCTACATTTGATAAACCTTGTTTATTATTTCCAATATGAAAAGCTTCTAATGCATCTCGAGTGGCAAGAGCAACACCAACGGCACCTGCAATCTTACCTAATGCTGCCATTCTTTTGGTTCCCACTTCTGTTGTTAGCATAGGTAATTTTATTTTATCTAAAAAGAATTTCAGTGTGGTGCTCGATACTGTTTGAGATAATTTTGTCGCCTCTTGAGAGACTTTTAAAATACTGTAGCTTGCTACAAATAAATTCGCAATAATCTGTGCTGTATACAGATTATAGGGGGATAGTTTTAATGGGTCATTACGTTCATATAAGCTCATGCCTTGTAATGTATAAGCTTGGATTGATCCGGTTATCATGCTGAAACCGTTTAAAAATAGCTTAGTGGAAACCTGTAATGCATCTTTACCATAAATATAAATCTTATTTTTAGTAATATCTGTGATCTCAATCTTCGGAATAAGAACGGCAGTCTCTTCGCCTAGATTTATTATTTTTTGTTTCCAAGAAAAAAGCTTATTTAATTTAGGATGTTGCAGATTTGGTACTATTTGTTCCGTTAATTTACGGAGTTGTTCCACCCACTGGTTAAGCTCATTACCCGATAATTTAACAAACTCGGTTAATGAAATTTTTGTGTTGCAAAATGCCAGTATCATCGGAAGTATCTTTTGAGCTAAATAGTCAATACCCTTAGTATTAATTAGTCTATTTTTAATATCGTAATGAGAAAGCATCTTACTTGTTTTTGTAAATGCAAAACCAATGCTATCTGAGCAAATAAACGCAAGCTTATTAACAAAATTTTCGATATTCTCTGCATATTCTTGTGCATTTAAAAGTGCGTCCATAATTTTTGAATTAGCAACAAGACTAATTACTTTCTTTGTCACTCCCACCCACAGGCTATTATTTTCTTCATCATTAATTGAATATAATTTATCTAATGTTCTTTGTCCTTCGGTAGAATTCATTAATGGAGATATTAAATCAAAATATAAATCAAAAGCTTGATTAAGGTCCTTAAAAAAATCAATACTAAAGACATCTTCTTTCGTTATACGTTCGTGATATGAAAAAGCATAATCAAAATAATGTTTTAAGCCACCGTTTTCATTAATGATTGCCGGATTATTCATAAAGCTTTCATACAATGATAATACAATACGTTGATGTTTCTCAAAAAAAATAAATGTTTTATGAATATTTTTCCACTCATTATCTAATGCATTCTGATTAATACTCTCTTTTAGTATTGTTTGCATTTTTTCTTTTTCATCAGTATCTTTAATGTGATGACTAGCTTCTTGTATACTCGTAATAAATTGGCCAATTTTATCCGGATGGCTATAATAGTTCTGATATAATAAATGTAATTTTGTTACAATATTATAATAAGATAAAACATCTTTTTGGTATCCTACGGGATCTTTTAAAATAAGCAATGTCGCTTTTTCATTATAATCTAGAACACTATTTATTTGATTAATCAAAACAGTTGCATCTTGTGGTAAGTCGGGTATTTTTGTGGTATCAGAAAAAAAAGAAGAGGGTATATTTGAATGCGTGAATTCTTTAACAAATAGCTTAAATTTATCAACTTCTTCTTTATAATCCTCAACAAGTCGATTTAAATTATCTTTATTTAGCTCAATACAATAATCGTTATTGTTGTAATCAATAAAATTGATTTTTTGCATTAATTTCGATCTAAACTTAGAAGATGAAATGATTTTTTTAAGTGTGTAATCAGATAATTTACTTTCGCTGAATAAGATAGTCGCTTCCTTCACATCTTTCGGTATAGCTAAATAAGGATTACTATTTCCGTTTTTCTTTAAAGTGACACCCCCATTTTTTAATTGCTTAAATATATATGGAATGAAATTTTCATTGCCATCACTGGTTGTAACTTGATGTTGAAAAACTAATAGGCGTCCTTTTGTCGCATCAACATTTTGTTCTTGATAACTTTTATTACTAGAATTACTTCTAGTAGGGTAATTGCCTTCTTCAAAAACATAAACCCAACCTTGTCTTAATAATCTTGCAGAAAATCCTTTACTAGCAGTAACATCTTTCGCATTCAATAATTGATTAATAGAAGGAGGAATACTCGCTTCTAACGTTTTATTTGGTGCTTGTTCAATTGTAGAAAAATGTAAATCACAATAAAAGTTGGTATATGCATAACGCACCGGATAAACAGGGCGATGTTCATTTTCACATGGGCATACCACCGCGTCGGCCGGTAAGTTTCGTGGGCTCGCTTCGTTTACCGCCTTCACCATCTGACGCGCTTTGCGCTCTTGCGGTGTTAAATATTTCTCATTCACTTCTCCAGTCATTTCATTTCTCCTTGGGTATTTAAACAGGCGATATAACGGTGGTAACTCAATAAAACTTGGTTGTATTTATAAGGTGCGGCTTTTTCATTGGCGATCTGCCATGTTCTCGGTTGATGACGGCACAAATAGCGGGCTTGCAAGTCGTACAATAACGCTTTTGATTGATGAATATCGTCTAAAAAACTGCAATTTGCTGCGTGTATACAGTAGCCCATTAATGCGTCACCCTCTAACTCATCCCCTTCTACCTGAGAAAATTGTTCAATCAGTGCCTTAGCTTTAGCCACAGTTTGCAGCTGTGTGATATTCGCGTAGTGATTGTATAAATAGGTATTAATAAATAACGGCTCTCGCTTACTGCCGTCATACAGATAATCTGGGTGAAAGGTGATTTCAACCCCATCGGGGTATTGTGCACTATAGCCGTAGAACGCATTTACCCCATTGACCACATTAATTAACTGTCCGTGAGTCAAAGACTCAATAAATGGGATAAAGTGCTTAACATCATAAAAACGAAAGAAATTCCAACTCTCCAGTTTTTGATTATATAAATAGGTGAGTTTTCGCATTTGCCGGTGAATATCGGTAAAGGGTTTGAGGCTATTGATAAATAATCCGAGACTCGCTTTATGCGGTAAATTCAAGTAATGAGCCAGAAACCGCTGACCGGCTTGATTGGCGGCAATGTGTACCAAATAAGGGGCTTTATCTTCAAGGCTGTCTTGAGTTTCTCCTTGATAGAGTGATTTCCATGGCAGTTGCGAGCCATGCAGTTTCGGTACAAGATGTTGCCCGGTTTGGCGGTGGTATTCCCCACTGTCAATGACGACATAGAGATGCGAATATTCAATAAACGTAGGTTGCCCCTCACGGTAATGAATGTCGCCTTTTTCTGACGGTCTTGGGTGTGTGAGGTTGCATTTATCCACTAATACGGCTGAAACCTTTGCATTATGTTGCTCACGTACTTGCCGTATTAACGGTAATTCTAAGGTTGAACTTTGTTCAATATGGGTGATTAAAGGGATTAATGTGTCATAGTCCGCAAAGGTATATTCACCTGGGTGAGCCGTAAAGTACTGGCGCATCTGCTTAATAGCTTGTGATTGACTTGTACCTGCTACGGTCATCACCCCCTTGAATTGTTCACCGTTGCGAGTATAACGGCATTGAGCAACCCAATACGCTTTATAGAGGGGATTTGGACTCAAGAGCATTAGGCCGTTCCTTTTTTCATCGCTTTCGCACGGCAATCCTCAGCTAATGGTAACCCTTCATTAACCGCCGCTTCTAACTGAGTAACCACTTCTGGGGCGCCCCCCGTTATTGACACATCGCCTTTGAGCAGAATTTTACCTGTAATAGTCACACCTTGTGCATCCAATTGAATCGACCCAGCCTTGCCTTTGATAATGACCGTTTCACTGGCTTGCAAGGTGTGGATTTTGGTATGGGTATGGATACCCCCTGCGGCTTTCAGGGTATAATCATTTTGGATATCACACTGCTTGTTTTCCCCGATTTCCTGAAAGTGACTAGCGTGGATAACTTCTTTCCAACTATTGTCAATGCGTGTGATACGGTCTTTCCCTATTTGTTCAAATTGATTGACATCAACCTGTACTGTTTGCTCATTGACTATGTGGATAAATTCGTCATGACACACTTCATGCTTACGGTTATTGGCGACAGTATGGCTATCATCATGCCCAACGTATTGGGTTTTATTATGATTAATATGAATATTATTATCGCGTTGCGCATGAAGATAAATTTCCTCATCGCCATTTTTATCCTCAAAGCGCAATTCATTAAACCCGTCTCCTTTATGGGTTTTGGTGCGAAATGTGGTACGGGTTTTATGTTTAGGTAAATCAATGGGGGAACGATTGCGACCATTATAGGTACATCCGGTGATAATCGGTTTATCTATATCATTGTTTAAATAAGAGATAATCACTTCTTGCCCAACACGAGGAATAGCCATAAAGCCAAATCCGTCCCCATTCCAACCTTGAGCGACTCTTACCCAGCATGATGCGCTATGGTCTGGTTTACCACGCCTATCCCAATGAAAATAGACCGTAACGGCACCTTGCTCATTGGTATAGATTTCTTCGCCCGGCGGGCCAACGACAGTGGCTAATTCATCACCATCGGCGGTAGGTTTAAAACGGTAAGGCGGGCGCCACTCTTGAGTACTCGGCACAAAGGAAAGCTGATTACTCAATTGCGTTCCTTCACCGCCACTGTTGTCGGCAAGAGGTTGCACACCGTGATGTGAGATACTAATCACCTGCCATGTGGTGTTCATGCGTGCACTGGGGTGGTTAGACAAGGTAAAAATACGCCCCGGCGCTAATTCAATGCAGTTTGTGGTCGCAGAGCCTACTTGACGCTGATTTTGTGATTGTTCATAACGTATCTGATTAAAGGGTTGTCCCTGAGCATCTTCTTCAAAGCGTCCATAACTTTCAAATATTTCATGTTGTTGATGAACCTCTCCTGTGACTTGATGGCTTAAGGGGTAGGAAGGTCTAAGTTGATTGTAATCTTTATCAACGCGAATATCGCTACAGAGTTGTTCAACATAGCGCCACGTTGTGGCGGTGCTATCGGTGATATCTGTATCCGATTGTGGGTTATAGGTTAAGGATATCCCCGCTCTCATGCCCAAATGCCGGTCGCTATAAAATAACTGTGGGCCTTCTTCAAACCAAAAATTAATCCCTTCTTCTGCGGCTAAACGGCACCAAAAGTCATACATTGTTTCTCGTTTTTGAGTGGTATAGGCGCGCTGCAAATGCTCTTCTGGGTGATAAAGCTGTTTATCATATTTAATGTGAGACTCATTGAGTAATGTCTCAAGAATATGAGGAACGGTGGTATCTTGAAAAATACGACTATCTTGTTTGAGGGTCATTACCCACATTTCAGGACGTATCACAAATTGATACCAGGTTTTTACCCCATCGGTATTTCCTTGCTCTGCCGCCGCTAAGATACCTTGTACTGTACGCAGAATGTGACCATCTCGCTTTACTGTCAAACTGGAAGCCATGCCTAACACATCATTAAAATCAATTTCCGAGAGTGGACTGACGGCTTGGATGGAGAGAGTGAAAAGTTGTGAGATCCCTTCTTGTAAATCGAATTGCGTGACTTGGAAAGTCTCTTCGGGTAATCCACCAATCTGACAAGTAAACACTAAGCCACTTTGCATGTCGCCACTTAAGATCTTCTCTATGAGTTGTCTATGTTGCTCTTGTAAAGCGAGATCTTGCGCGTATGTTCTGCCCCCGCCATGGGTTAATGTCTTACCCCCATTCAGTGGGTTGCCATCCTTATCACCCAGCCTTTGATATTTTTTTGAATTTGTTATAGACATCCAATAATCCTTCACGGGAAGTAGGAGACTAAAACGGTAAACGAGCCCCTAAGGACTCGTTTAACCCATGACTTATGCTTCGAGTGGTGCACGCCAGTCATCTGCACCTGAAGTCCCGGCAACAGTATGCTCCCAGTCAACTTTGCGGTAAGAGAGGGAGACTTCGGTAAGTTGCGTGAAGTCGGCTTTAGCCGGATCTTGGCAATGAGGCATTTGGCAATCGATGTTCACGATAGTCGCGTCAGTTAGCGTCGTGGTAAAGAAGTGCTCTTGTTTACCTTCAACAGACGTGCGATACCATTTTAGCTCGACTTTTGGCAACATTTCGCCGGAAGCCAATGCGTTATATAGCAGGGGAACCGCTTTATTTAATGCCACGGTAAAACGAAATGGTTTATGCGCACGTTGGCCGGAAGGTTGTCCTGATTGCGGATCGGTCGGAACCGTCACCACGTGAGAAAATGCTTGTACCAACATTTGGTCTTCATGACCTTGTACATAAATGTTGCCGACAGAATCTGCAGTAAACGCGCCTGCAGTGATGTTGCCCTGAGTTTTTCCTTCAATGGAAATATAGCAAGGAGTTGGCATAATGAGATCCTTTTATTAAAAATGACAAATTAAATTAAATGATTGTCTTAAAAACAATCCGTTAGTTATGTCCGTCATCTTAGCCAGTGCGCACGGTAAGACTTGATTAAAGGATAATAAAAGCTTATCAATAGGCTGTAAACCGCCCCTTGCTGTTGTATCTCTCTAGGATAAGTCACTTAGCGTAAACTGGTTGAAATATCGCTATATCATGCTGAAAAAATAATCATAAAAAGTGTTTATTAGCATAAAATATGATGAAGAAATAGACAAATTGCTCGCAGCCCAGTAAACACTATGTACATAAAAAATAAATTTTTTTCTAGTGCTTTTATAACGAATTAAAAGTTTGTAACCATTTGATATTTAATGGTATTAATTCTATTTTTTATAAATATTTCACCATTTTTCTTTTTATTGTTATTATTTCTCTAGATTATTAATCTAAAATAATTGCCTTGCTTGAAATAATATTTTTAATATTTCGTGTTTATGAGTGATATAACTAATTTAAAGTGTTTTTATAGTGAGAGAAATCCATTTAACTCCACATAGAAACAATAAAAACTATTGAAAAAATAATATTTTTTTTAATTGGCTATATTAAATTTAAACAATTCCAACATTTCTGATAGCGCGATAGTCAGTTATCGATAAGATAAAAATAATAGTTTTACTAATATATTGAGTGGCGGGGATATGAATTATTGGCAGTGTATTAACGTTCTATAATAGATTAACACACTGCACTATCCTGATTTATTTCTCAGTCGTGATAACGATTAGATCACTTTTTCTTATTCAGCATCGCTTTTAAATCAGCAAAAGGGTTATAGGTTGCTTGCCCAACATCATCTTGGGCATCTTCCCCTGCTACAACGGTAGAGCCGTACTCTTCTGCTTCTGTGTATTTTGAGTGCTCATGATCATGACAATACAGACACAGTAACTCCCAGTTACTGCCATCTTCGGGATTATTGGTGTGGTCGTGATCAATATGATGAACGGTTAATTCACGCAGATTTGAATAGACAAATTCACGAGCACAACGTCCACAAACCCAAGGGTAAAGTTTTAGCGCCTTTTCGCGGTAACCGCTTTCTAGTTTTGCATAGTTTTTGGGGATCACAGCCATGGTTTATTTTGCCTGTTATAAATGATAGAGAAAGTTTTTTGGTTACTTCTCAATATACCCTAATGCATTAAGGGAGCCAATGTGATTAACACAACGCTTACTCAGCAAATAACATCGATATGGTTATGAGTGTTATTATGATAATTTGCGTTGTTGTAACGAGATGCAGTCTTAAAAATTACAGGTATAATTTCGGGCATTATTGAGCAAAATTAGGCATAAAAATGGCAAAACTTACCTTACAAGAGCAGATGCTAAAAGCGGGATTAGTGACAAATAAGAAAATGGCTAAAGTACAAAGAACGGCGAAAAAATCGCGTGTTCAGGCCAGAGAAGCGAAAGAGGCTGTAGAAGAAAAGAAACGTTTACAGCTTGAGCGTGATAAACAACTTAGTGAACAGCAAAAACAAGCAACCTTATTAAAAGAGTATAAAGCGCAAGTTAAACAACTTATTGAGATGAATAGAATTACCCCTGCCAAGGGCGATATTGATTTTAAATTTACCGATAATAATGTGATTAAAACGCTTGAGGTGGATAAAGTAACACAATCTCAATTAATTAATGGTCGTTTAGCTATTGCACGTTTAGTGATTGATAGTGCCGGAAACAGTGAATATGCCATTATTCCTGCGAGTGTGGCAGATAAAATCATGCAAAGAGATGCAGATTGTATCTTATTAAACAACACATTAAGCCAAGCAGAACAAGACGAAGATGATCCTTATGCTGATTTTAAAGTGCCAGACGATTTAATGTGGTGATTTTAAGGGTGTCTTGATATTAAAACGGAGAAGGTAGATAAATATCCATCGGTTGCTCACTAATAGGGTGAATAAAATGTAACTCACAGGCATGCAACATTAGCCGTGGGGTATGCTCTGTTCCTGATAATAATAGGCCACCATACAAATCACACCCTAAAATAGGGTGCCCTATATATTGGCAATGGATACGCAATTGATGCGTTCTGCCTGTTTCCGGCGTGAGTCGCACGCGCGTTAAAGGTAATCGGGTGCCATCAGCAAGAGTCTGATAAAACCGTTCGATAACTTGATAGTAAGAGCGCGCAGCTTTGCCTTGTGTGGTGCTAATCGACATACGTGGAAAGTGTTGTGGATCTTTCGCGATAGGCGCTTCTATAACACCACTATCATGTTGCAAATGGCCACATAATAGGGCGTCATAAGCTTTAGTGACGGTTCGCTGGCTAAATTGTTGACAAAGTGCACGGTTAATCGCTTTATTCAGGGCAATAACCATCACCCCCGATGTGCCAAAGTCTAAACGATGAACTAAGGTGCACTCGGGAAACAATGGTACTAAGCGATAATGAACAGAATCGATATTTTGCGGGTTTTTACCTGAAAGGCTTAGTAAACCTGATGGTTTGTTTATTACCAGTAGATGTTCATCTTGATAAAGATACTCAATCTTGTCATGGCAAATGGGGGCAATAAAGGTATCAATAATCGTCGACATCAAATTATCCTGATCACAAAAGTGCACTGATCATAGCTAAATTTCAGCCGATTGGCGACTTAAACCACAATATGTTTAGTGACTCAATTTAAAGACTAATAGGCAAAGGCATAGTCTGAATGCAGATTGTGCTTTATACTGCATAGAGAAAATTGAGTAATAATGATCATGTAGGCGGTAATGGCAATGAATGGAACAATCACAAAATGGTTTGAAGATAAAGGTTTTGGATTTATCAAAGATGAAAATGGGGATAATCGCTATTTTCATGTGATTAAGGTTGCCAACCCTGATCTTATTAAAAAAGATGCAATAGTCACGTTTGAACCCACGACCAATATGAAAGGGTTATCAGCCTATGCAGTAAAAGTGATCCCAGACAGTAAATATATCTTTATTGCCGGAGAGCGCGTTAAGTTAACGTCAATTAAGTCTTATCGTGTTTATAGCGAACAAGTACCCGTTAAAACGCATATTGATAAAGAAAATACAATATTATCGGTTGGTATGCTAATGAACAGTATTAAGCCTAAATCTGAGTCGGCAGCAGATCAAACGCGTACTTTGAAAAAAATTGATATCATTACTTATCACGGCAAAGTATTAACCTTTACTGATGATGAAGTCGATATTGATGCAACAGTCAAAGTGATTAAGGCTTAATTGAGATAATGCGCATCTGTTTTTAACTCAATAGTGCAATGGATCACCTTTGTGATTAAGCATATTATGCAGTAGAGTGTAATATGCTTAACTGATTGTTTTATCATGATTATTAATTGATTAGGTGAGATATGCTGGATTTTTTAAAAAATTATGACAATTTAACCGTCAGTGAAAAGAAAGTATTAAAGTATCTTACCGATAATATCGCCGATATCCCCTATTTAAATATTAATGATTTAGTCGCTAAAACCTTTGTATCAAAAACGGTAATTATTAATTTATCGCAGAAGTTAGGTTTTAGTGGCTTTAAAGAGCTAAAGTTTCAAATTAATAATTATATTCTTTCGCGTAATAAAATAGAAAAGAGTGATCACTCATCTTATAAAAAACAACTAGAGAAGAATATTAATAAAAGCTTTACCCTCATCAATGAAGAGCAAATTAAAGAGTGTGCTAAAACCCTGCGCCATTCTCGTAATATTTTTATTGTGGCAAGGGGAACAAGTAAAGCAGTCGGTTATTATCTTGAACACTTATTGTTTGCACTGGGCCTGCATTGCTTTTTTATTAATGATTATAACTTATCAGATTCGTTTACACGTTTAGTGAATGAAGATGACACGGTTATTTTTATCTCTCTTTCAGGGGGAACTAAAAAGATCATTGAAACGGCAAAAATTGTGCAGTTAAAAGAGGCAAACATTATCAGTATGACAGCCTTTAATACCAATGAGTTAACCAGTTATGCGACGCATACGCTATTTTGTTTCGCGGATAATCATGATACGAAAAAAGATGATACCAAGTCACGAATTGGTTTTTTTATTTTGGTTGATTTGTTAATAAATGAAATAGAAAATCTACTTTAAACATTATTTTTAGTCTCAGAATGATCTCTTCAAGATTAACTTTTTCACAGCCTTATTCTTTACTATATTAATAAATTTAATGTGTTTTAAGCTAAAATAACAATTTATTTTAAAAACACCTTCATTTTCAATTTGTTCAATATCTCTTTAATGGGCTATTTATTAATAATAGAACATTCTATCTTCAAAAATTTATTATTTATTAAATTATTTTTTAATTTAAAAGACTTAGGTCATAATAAATGACCTAAGATAATATTTAAAACTAGCCCGCCATTCATTTTATAGATAACTCAATGCTAGAGTACTTTTGTCATTTTTCTATATTCGAGAAGTCATAAGGAAAAAATATGGCCAAGAAAAAATTCAGCGAATCCATACAGCGCTTTGGTAGGACCCTACTCCTGCCAATCGGTGTTTTAGCGCCTATCGGTATGATACTGGGTATCAGTGGCGCTTTAGTTCAGTCTTATATGATTGCACGCTTTCCTTTCCTGGGGAATGAAACAGTCAATGCATTATTAGTGAGCATCCGCTCTATTGCAGGGGTCGTGTTTGATAATATCCCACTGCTATTTGCTATGGGTGTGGCTTATGGTATGAGCCATAAAGACAAGGGGATCGCCGTGTTTGCCTCCGTTGTCGGCTATTTAACCTTGATTAGCACCATTAATATTTGGCTCGTTTTGACGGGGAAACTCGCTGATCCTGCCGTAATGACTCAAGTGGGGCAGATCAAGGTGTTAGGTATTCAAACCATGAATATCAGTGCCGCAGGGGGGATTATCACCGGATTAATTGCCGCTTGGGCGACAGATAAATTCTATAACCTTGAACTTCCTACCGCTTTTGCCTTCTTCTCCGGTAAAAAATCCGTTGCCATTATTATGGTGGGATTAATGATTGGCGTAGGGGCATTACTACCCTTTATCTGGGAAGTCTTGGTGATGGGATTAACAAAACTTTCCGCGGTCTTCCTGAGTCCTGTCGGACCATTCTTTACAGCAGGGGGAGAGCGACTGTTTATTCCATTTGGTTTACACCATGTATGGAACGTGTTGTTTAGATTTACCGAAGCAGGTGGCTCTTACGTTATTGATGGACAAACCTATGTGGGTGTTGTTCCTGCTATGACAGAAGTGTTGTTTAACCAAGGGCCAAGTAGTGAATATTGGTCAATGATGCCAAGCTTAACGCGTTTTATGGCACAACAACAAATGCTGGTCACTCTGTTCTTATTCCCAGCAATTGCCTTAGCAATTTATAGAACGTCAAAAAAAGAGAATCGCGCAGAAGTTAAATCTATGTTGGTGACCATGGTATTAACCGCCATGTTAGGTAACGTCACTGAGCCACTTGAATTTACCTTTGTGTTTATTGCGCCACTTTTATATCTGATTTACGCCATTATTGTTGGTATTGGTGCGGTTTTACTCTCTTTTGCTGGCGTGGCGATTGGCTATATCCGAGGTACGGTATTTGACTTCACCATCTTTGGTCTGCTCTATGAACATACCAACTGGATCTACTTAGTGATTATTGGTTTAGGTCTGGCGGTTGTCACTTACTTCATTTTCTACTGGGCCATTATTAAGTTTGATATCAAAACACCGGGTCGTGAAGAATCAAGCAATATGAAAAATACGCTTATTAAAGAGAAGCGTTATGGCGAAATTGCGGAGATCTTAATTCGCGCTTTAGGCGGAAAACAAAATATTCGTAACGTTGATAACTGTATTACTAGACTCCGTGTCGATATCGGTGAAGTAAATCAAATTGATAAAGAGTTAATGTTGGAATCAGGTTGTACAGCATTCTTTATTCCTGCAGCGAACCATGTCCATATTGTTTATGGGCCAAAAGTTGAGTTTGTTCGCAATGCTGTTGATGAAGCAATGAAGAAATAACAAAGGATACAAAATGAGAGCGTTATACGATTCTAAAAGTAAAACAATCGATGATCGCGGTATTAAAGCGCTGTTATCCAATGAAGCTAAATATTCAACTTGGTTGATGTTTGAGGCGATGCTCGCTCAAGCTCAAGCTGAACACGGTTTTATTCCACAGTCAGCGGCTGATGAAATTAAAGAAAAAGCGGTTATTGAGAATATCGATTTTGAAGAAATGAACCGCATTTACCAAAAAATCGGTCATGGTTTCGTGCCCTTTTTAAAAGTGTTAGTTAAGGCATGTTCCCAAGAGAGTGGTAAATATGTGCACTACGGCATTACCACGCAGAATATTCAGCAAAGTTCACAGCTTTATATGATGAAGACAGTGCACCATAAATTTATGTTGCTACTTGGGGAGATCATCGAAAATTTAGCTAACTTGGCAGAAAAAACCAAACATATGGTCATGCCCGGTAGAACACATGGCCGCCATGCTATTCCTATTACTTACGGCTATAAAGTATCGGTCTGGATCAGTGATTTTATCGACTGTTATCAGCGCATGAGAGAGTGTGAAAAACGCGTCTTTACTATCATGATGGGCGGTGCTGTGGGTGCATTTAACTCAATGCCAGAAGTGGGTATGAAGGTGCAAAAACGTGTGGCTGAATTAGTTGGCATGGAAGCGATGGAGGTGCCTTCTCGTAACCTTAGTACACATAAATTAGAGTATATGGCTAATTTGGCATTGATGGCTAATATCTGCCATAAAATTGGTGAAGAAGTTTATAGTACGACACTTGAGGAAATTGCGGAAGTTTCGGAAGGGTTTACCAAAGGTACAGTTGGCAGTAGCACTATGCCGCATAAAATTAACCCTAAACTGGCTAAAGGGATCATCGCTAACTCACAAAAACTGTATTCTTTACCCAGTGTGGGTATGTATTCTGCGGTAAGACCTTATGAAGGGGATAGTAGCTCCTATATGTTATTTGATGGGTTACTGGAAGAGGCATTAGAGCTGACAACAGAAATTCTATTAAGAACAGAAGAGCTTTCCAGAACAATAGTACCGCATGAAGAGAGAATGCTACATAACGTCATGAGAAATAAAGGATTAGATAATACAGAGTACGTTATGATGAAAATGGCAGAAAAACTAGGCAAAGATAAAGCACACTCTTTATTGTATGAAGAGGCGATCAAAACAGCAGCAGATGGCGAAGATTTCTATACTAACTTGATAAAAAATCCCGTTATCTCTGCGGCATTTAGCCCAGAAGAAATTAAAGCAATGCTTGATCCAAGAGCCTATATCGGTTTATCGGTGGAAATTGCGGAGAAAGAAGCTAAACGCGGGCATGTGGCTAGCCAAGAAATTAAACAAAACTATCAATAAGTCTATTAATAAATAAAGTTATCAAGTATCCAAACATCGGGGATAATTAGTCAGAGAGCTTCTTAAATAAGAAGCTCTCTTTTTGTTTTTTAACCAATCAAACCATGTACCAATATTATACCGATACAGATAGGGCCGATATAACGCCAAACTAATAATAAGCATTGGCGTTTTGCTCCAGTAATATTATCTGGAATAACCGCATTGGCTCTACGTGACCAGCCAAAAATTAAACACATCGCAATACCAAACAGTGGCATTAAGATATTGGAGGTTAAGTAATCCAATAAATCAAAGAGTGTTTTGCCCCCTAAAGTTACATCACTCATAGGACCAAATGATAATGAAACTGGGATACCCATTAACATAATAGAGGCTGTGACCACTAAGCCAGCTCTACGGCGAGTCCACTGAAAACGCATTTGTACATAAGCGACGATATGTTCGAGTAATGAAATTGCAGAGGTTAATGCCGCCATTAATAATAAGACAAAGAAAGTGACCGCCAAGATATTGCCACCAGGCAAGTTAGCAAAATAGACTGGCATGGTCATAAAGGTTAAGCCTGGGCCAGCATTTGGCTCTAATCCAGCGGCAGTTAACGCAGGGAAAATCATTAAGCCTGCTAAAACACACACTAAACAAGAGAGGATCACAACCCACATACTAGAGTTAGCAATAGTCTTATTATCCGCTAAATAGGCGCTATAGGTAATATGAATACCCAACCCGATAGACAGCGAGAAGAAGGCTAATCCCAGCGCATCTAATACCCCTTGTGGGGTTAATTTACTAAAATCAGGATATAAGAATAATTTTAAACCTTCTGAAGAGCCGGGTAAGCTAATACCGACAATAATCAAAATAATCATGATAATAAACAGTAATGGCATCATGATCTTGACGGCTTTTTCTAATCCGCGTTGAACACCCGCTAATACGACAAAACACGTTAATCCGGCAAACACCAAGTGAGCAAGAATAGGCCATAAAGGGTCACTGATAAAACGGGTGAAGATCCCCGTTAATTCACTGCTATCAGTAATATTTAATTCACCAGTAGCTGCCATAATGGTGTAACCAATAGTCCACCCCCCGACAACACTATAAAAGCTATAGATACACCATGAACTAAATACACCAATGACACCGATAATTACCCAATTACGTCCCATCATCTTTTTGAAGGCATTCACGGCTTCGGCATGGGTGCTACTACCCAAAATATTTTCAGCTAATAAAACAGCTAATCCGATAATAAAGCTAAATAACAGAAAGACGACGAGGAATGCACCACCCCCATTATTGGCGGCGACATAAGAGAACTTCCAAATTGCACCAATACCAATGGCAGAGCCAGCGGCTGCTAAAATATGGCCTACACGAGATGTCCATTGTTGGCTCATTTTGCCTCCGATTTCATTATGTTAATGATAGAAACGGTTGCCGAACAATAGTGTATTGCAAAGGTGTGATAACCCTTAATCCTTGTAGTGGAACGAGACATCATAAAAACTCCCCTAAAAACAGTTCCACCAGCAGGGTTATAAAAAAACCACCTTACTGGTGGCTTTAGCAAAAAATGAACGAGCTTGGCCACCCTAATAAAGTAGGAGTAGATGTAGGCCTAGAAGTCGATTGTTAGTGTTAATGTTCATGTTTTTGCTCTTTATTGAAATGAATTTGGTTTGTTGCACTGATTTATTGAATGCCACTGCTAACAAATAACTATTTTGTTATATCATAAAAACAAATTAATGAAAGCCCTTTTTTTAAAAAACTTGATAACGTTTTGATAACTTTTGCTCAGAAAATCTTGTCGACAAAAATGTCGATATAACCTTGGTAGCCAGTGACAGAAATACTATCTACTTATTTTTACATGGTTTTTTACTTGGCATAAATCGTGCTTAGTTGGATGTTCTTTATGACTCTTTTACTCCCTAGTTAGGGGAAAGGATATCAAATGAACAAAATCAACTCCGTCTGTCCTTATTGTGGCGCTGGCTGCAAAATCAATCTCTGTGTCGAAAATGGTCGAATAATCAAAGCTGAAGGTGCCAATGGTGTCACTAATCAAGGCGAGCTTTGTTTAAAAGGTCTCTATGGATGGGATTTTTTAAATGACAATAAATTACTGACAGCCAGAATTCATCAACCGATGATCCGCCGACAAAAAGGGGCTGATTTTGAAATTGTCAGTTGGGATGAAGCGATTGAGTTTACGGCTAAAAAGTTACTCGCAATTAAAGAGAAATACGGTGCTAAATCTATTATGTGCACCGGCTCCTCTCGGGGTACAGGTAACGAAACCAATTTTGTGATGCAAAAATTTGCTCGTGCTGTACTGGGTAATAATAATGTTGATTGCTGTGCCCGTGTTTGTCATGGCCCTTCTGTTGCTGGTTTACAAGAAACACTAGGCAATGGGGCAATGAGTAATTCCATTGCTGATATTGAAGATTCAGATTGTTTGTTGGTGTTTGGTTATAACTGTGCCGATTCTCACCCTATTGTGGCGCGCCGTGTGGTGAAAGCGAAACAAAAAGGGGCCAAAATTATTGTTTGTGATCCCCGTAAAATAGAAACAGCGAAGATTGCTAATCAATATCTTCCCTTAAAGAATGGCACCAATATGGCGTTAGTTAATGCATTTGCCTATACGCTGATTGATGAAGATCTTTATGACAAAGAATATGTGAGTCGTTACACCGAAGGTTTTGAAGAATATAAAAAACAGCTGATGGATTATAGCCCTGAAGCAGTAGAACGTATTGTTGGGGTTTCTGCAAGCGAGATCCGCCAAGCTATGCGCACTTATGCAGCCGCAAAAACAGCCACCATTATGTGGGGAATGGGGGTAACACAATTTGGTCAAGCGGTAGATGTTGTGAAAGGGCTAGCGAGTTTAGCGTTATTGACGGGTAATTTAGGCAAACCACATGCAGGTGTTGCTCCTGTTCGCGGGCAAAATAATGTACAAGGTGCTTGTGATATGGGGGTTTTACCCAATATGTTCCCCGGCTATCAAAGTGTGACAGATGAAGGTATTCGTCAAAAATTTGCTCAAGCTTGGCATATTCCGGTTGAAAAACTCGATCCGCAAGTGGGTTATCGCATTACTGAAGTCCCTCATTTAGCCATTGAAGGTAAAGTGAAAGCTTATTACATCATGGGAGAAGATCCACTTCAAACTGAGGCAGATTTAGGTCTGGTTAGAAAAGGTTTTCAAGCGCTCGATTTTATTGTGGTTCAAGATATCTTTATGACGAAAACGGCCGAGCAAGCAGATGTCATTTTACCTTCTACCAGTTGGGGTGAGCACGGTGGTATTTTTACTTGTGCTGATAGAGGTTTTCAACGTTTTGAACAGGCAGTACAAGCACGTGGTAACGTTAAACGTGATTGGGAAATCATTAGTTTATTAGCCACGGCTATGGGCTATCCAATGTCTTATACAGATAATGAAGAAATTTGGCATGAGGTAAGAGCATTATGTCCGCTATTTTTCGGTGCGACCTACGAAAAATTGGCGGGATTAGCCCATATACAATGGCCTTGTCCTGAACTCGATCATCCGGGAACACCCTATTTATATTCAGATAATCGATTTACAACGCCATCAGGTAAAGGGCAGCTTTTTGCTACCGCATGGCGCGCTCCCGCAGAGTTGCCTGATGAAGAGTATCCAATGATTTTATCAACGGTACGTGAGGTAGGGCACTACTCTTGTCGCTCAATGACGGGTAACTGTAAAGCATTAGCATCATTAGCAGATGAACCGGGGTATGTGCAAATTCACCCTGATATTGCTAAAGCGGCAGGTATTGCTGATCAAGAAATTGTTTGGGTAGCATCTCGTCGAGGTAAGGTGCTGTCACGGTGTAATCTAAACGAAACCGTTAATAAACAAGCTATTTATATGACTTATCAATGGTGGATTGGTGCATGTAACGAACTGACACAAGATAATCTCGATCCTGTTTCAAAAACCCCAGAAACTAAATATTGTGCTGCACGAGTGGTGAAGATTGACGATCAAAAATGGGCAGAAAGCCAAGTCGCTCAAGATAATCACGCCATGAGAAGTCGCTTAATTAATTTAGTCGAGCAAGCAAAAACAGCGACACACTAAATTAATCACTCAAGAGAAATATAACAAAATCAATGGAGGCTATTTGGCCTCCATTTTTATTCTGTTTATTTATCATCAGGTTATATCAATTTGGTCATTGTTTGATCTTCTTCACAGATCGTAGTTTTTCTGATTGAGAAATAAAACTCCGTAAAATAATATAATTCGGAGTTACATTTCAAAAAAAGAGAGCAGTGAGTTCAACATGGCACTAATTGAAAAGATGACTAAAGATATTCAACAAAAAGGTGGGTTAATTGTTTCTTGCCAACCTGTTGATAATAGTCCAATGGATAAACCTGACATTGTAGCCGCAATGGCTCAAGCAGCAGTAAATGCAGGTGCCGTCGCAGTACGTATTGAAGGAATTGATAATTTAAAAGCAACACGTCCTCTTATTGATGTGCCAATTATTGGAATTGTAAAACGTGATTTGCCTGATAGCCCTGTCAGGATCACGCCTTGGTTAAATGATATTGAAGCATTGGCCGCAGCTGGTGCTGATATTATCGCTTTTGATGGTACTGATCGCCTACGCCCAGTTCCCGTGAAAGCATTGCTAGAGCATGTTCATCGTTTAGGAAAACTAGCGATGGCAGATTGTGCCACTTTTAATGAAGGGATGTATTGTCATCAACTCGGTACTGAATTTATTGGCTCAACGATGTCAGGTTATACCGGTGGGGAAATACCAAAATTACCCGATCTTCAACTGGTGACCGCATTAGCAGAGCAAGGATGTCGAGTGATTGCGGAAGGGCGTTATAACACACCAATGATGGCGGCAAGGGGTATGCAAGCGGGAGCTTGGGCGGTCACCGTTGGCTCTGCATTAACTCGTCTTGAACATGTCTGTGAGTGGTTTACTCAGGCATTAAAGTGGCAGCAGGAGTTAGATAAATGAATACATTAGCGATTGATATTGGAGGAACCAAAATCTCGGCAGCATTAATTAGCCGAGATAACCAATTGACACAACATCGACAAATAGCAACACCAGCAAGTCCATCTCCAACACAACTTTATGAAGCATTAGTTAGCATTATTACACCATTAAAAAACCATGCCGATAGTGTTGCCGTTGCATCAACAGGGATCATTTGTAATGGCATTTTAACCGCATTAAACCCCGATAATTTAGGTGGGTTAAACGATTTTCCTTTAATGGAAACACTATCAACCCTTACCGGATCACCTTGTTGGTTACTTAATGATGCCCAAGCTGCCACATGGGCTGAGTATTATCATCGTCGTGACACTATATCTGATATGGCGTTTATTACGGTCTCAACCGGCGTTGGCGGAGGCATTGTTCAGCAAGGGCAGCTACTAATAGGAAAACGTGGTCTTGCAGGCCATTTAGGTCATACCTTAGCTGATCCTCGAGGCCCTCGTTGTGGATGTGGCCGCTATGGTTGTGTTGAAGCCATCGCATCGGGGCGTGCGATTGCCTCACAGGCTGAAGGGGAACTTGCTGGTAAAGATGCTAAGGCAATTTTCAGCGCTTTTCATCAGGGAAACTTACAGGCTACCACCATTATTAAACGCTCTGCCAACACTATAGCTAATTTGATCACAAATATTAAAGCTACAACAGATGCTGATTGTGTTGTGCTTGGTGGCAGTGTGGGACTTGCTAACGGCTATCTCGAATTGGTTCAAGTTGCTATGGCACAACAACCATTAGCATTACAAGTGCCGATTGTATCAGCTCACTATCATCATGATGCTGGATTATGGGGCGCAACCCTATGGTCTAGAGAGCAATAAAAAAACTGTCGTAAAACTTACCTTTTACCCTACATATGGCAGGACTAAAAAATGCAATTACATGATTTTGGTTTTATTAACTATGCAGTGCTGTTTGGCTATTTGGCAGCTATGTTACTCGTGGGTGTTTATTTTTCTAAACGTCAAAAAACTGCGGATGACTATTTCCGTGGTGGAGGGCGAGTTCCTGGGTGGGCCGCTGGAGTGTCTGTATTTGCGACCACATTAAGCTCGATTACATTTATGTCCATTCCTGCTAAAGCTTATACTTCTGATTGGACCTTTATTATTGGACAGTATTTAGCTATTGCAATTTTACCTTTAGTTTTTTATTTCTATATTCCTTTTTTTAGAAAATTAAAAATCACCTCCGCTTATGAATATCTAGAAGCTCGTTTTGATGTTCGTAGTCGTTTATTTGCTAGCCTTTCATTTATGTTATTCCATATTGGGCGTGTTGCTATTATTACTTATTTAACCGTACTAGCTTTACGTCCTTTTATGGGGATTGATCCGGTCGTGTTAATCGTATTAATAAGCTTATTATGCATTATTTATACTTGGATGGGGGCATTGAAGGCGTTATTTGGACGGATGTTATTCAAGGTTTATTACTTTCTGGTGGTGCTGTACTGATCTTTATTATGATCTGTTTTAAAGTTGATGGTGGTATTAGCGAAATTTTTACTACTACAGCACAAGCAGATAAATTCTTTCCTACCACACAATGGCGCTGGAGTTGGACAGATAGCACTATTCCTGTATTAATGATTGGGTTTTTATTTGCCAATATTCAGCAATTTACTGCTAGTCAGGATGTTGTGCAGCGCTATATCGTTACCGATTCTATTAAAGAAACTAAACGTACATTGATAACTAACGCTAAATTAGTGGCTATTATTCCTATTTTCTTTTTTGCCATCGGCTCTGCATTGTTTGTTTACTACCAACAAAACCCAAGCTTATTACCCGCAGGATTTAATACGGGGGGAATTTTGCCACTATTTATCGTGACGGAAATGCCTATCGGTATTGCAGGGTTAATTATTGCAGCTATTTTTGCTGCTGCACAATCAAGTATTTCTAGTAGTTTAAATAGTATTTCAAGTTGCTTTAATTCTGATATTTATACTCGTCTTAGTAAATCATCCCCTAGTCCTGAACAAAAAATGAAAGTCGCAAAGTTAGTTATTATTGTGGCAGGGATATTCAGTAGTTTAGCGGCAATTTGGTTAGTTTTATCCGATGAAGCTGAAGTTTGGGATGCATTTAATAGCCTTATAGGTCTTATGGGAGGACCAATGACAGGCCTATTTATGTTGGGAATTTTTGTAAAACGTGCTAATGCCGGTAGCGCCGTTGTTGGGATCATCGTGAGTATTATTGCAGTATTGGCTGCACGTTATGGCAGTGATCTTAACTTCTTCTTCTATGGAGTCATTGGTTCAATGTCAGTGGTGATTGCAGGAACCATTACGGCACCACTTTTCGCACCAGCAAAACAGCTTTCCTTAGATGACAGTGAAACATCAGAGAACTAAGAAGGAATAATCTATGTTATTTGGACATTTATCTGATTTGGCGACTATGCCAGAAATGAATCCAGCGTTACGTCATGCAATGGAAAAAGCATTAGCCCTTGATCCCGCGTCACTCGCACCGGGCAGCTATAAAATTGATGGTGAGACGTTGTTTATGAATGTTATGACTTTTGAAACCATGCCTCGTGAGCAAAAACAAGCCGAATTGCATCAGCGTTATATCGATATTCAGATCTTACTATCAGGTGAAGAGACAATTGATTTTGGAATACAAGGTTCGGCACAAGATGTGACACCTTATAATGAAACGGATGATTATCAGTTGACTGATAACATCATACATCGTCAAACATTATCCCTTACACCAAATATGTTCGCCATTTTTATGCCTTATGAGCCACATAAGCCAGGTATTGCGCAGAAAAATGAGGCCAGTACATTAAAGAAAGTGGTTATTAAACTAGATGTTGCCGCGTTAACTCACTAATCATTATTATTTAATAAAACGCTTTATTTCTCATGTATCAGTTAGTTGGAGTTTGAGAATAAGGCGTTTTGTTATTATCACATTATTGTCTTAACAAGGCTTTTTTTAACCTGTTGGAATTGGTACTCTTGTGGGCAAAATTCTATTCTCGTGTATTTGCTGCAAGCAAGGATAATGTCCATGACAGAACAGGCAACAACTCGATTAAAGCCGGGTAAAATACTTGATACGCTAGGCGCTATGAAAAATAGCTTAACTCGTGTATCGCAACGTATTGCAGACTATATCCTGTTCCATCCTACGGAAGTGACTCAGTTGTCTATTGCCCAACTCTCTCAAGCAACCAAAGCAGGTGAAGCGACGGTTGTCCGCTTTTGTCGGACATTGGGTTATAAAGGTTTTCAAGACTTTAAAATGGATTTGGCGATTGAAATGGCAACATCAGATAATGATGAATCGCCAATCCTTGATGCAGAAGTCAGTCACCAAGATGATATCCACACTATTGGCCTAAAATTGCAAGCAACAATAAATAATGTGTTATCAGAAACATTAAATTTACTCGATATGCAGCAAGTGCAAGGGGCGGTCAATGCACTATTATCAGCAAACTATGTTTTTATCTGCGGCGTTGGCTCTTCGGGGATCACTGCGGAAGATCTGAAAAATAAACTTATGCGTATTGGTTATCGTGTTGATGCCGTAACTAATAACCACTTTATGTATATGCAAGCCTCATTATTAAAATCTGGTGATGTCGCTATCGGTATTAGTCATTCGGGTAATTCATTAGAAACGGTTCATGCATTGAAATTGGCTAAAGAAGCGGGCGCAAGCACGATTGCATTGACGCATAATTTAGGCTCACAAATTATGGAATATGCAGATCATCATTTAATTAATGGTAATCGACAAGGGAAATTACAAGGCGATTCTATTGGTACAAAAACAGCACAACTTTTTGTTTTAGATTTGCTTTATACCTTGTTAGTTCAGGCTAAACCTGAAACAGTAAAAGAGCAGAAATTACGTACTCTCAATGCGTTAAAACAGACGCATTCAGTATAAGTTTATTGCTATTTTAAAGCATCTTGAGCAGAAAGTAGCTAAAGATCACAGTTTTACCTTTCTCTTT
This sequence comes from Proteus sp. MB838, assembly GCF_054767435.1. NCBI lineage: Bacteria > Pseudomonadati > Pseudomonadota > Gammaproteobacteria > Enterobacterales > Morganellaceae > Proteus > Proteus sp. MB838. Next base: position 134,013 of record NZ_BAABMO010000001.1, on the reverse strand, counting down.
CCTTCAGGGCTATTTTCGTTATTGCGTTATGACTAGTCGCTCTCTAATATAGAGTTAAACTCCATAAGTTAATTAATAAAGAAATTAATCTCCATAGGAAGTGATCATGAACAAACTCTCTGGACTGATTGCCGCGCCTCATACTCCTTTTGCTGCGGACGGTAGTGTTAATTACCCTGTTATTGATGATATTGCTAAGCACCTAATTGCGACTGGGGTAACAGGGGCTTATGTCTTAGGTACTACTGGTGAAGGTATACATTGCTCGGTTGAAGAGCGTAAAAAAGTCGCTGAACGTTGGGTTACAGCGAGTCAGGGACAACTTGATCTTATTATTCATACTGGTGCATTAAGTATTGCTGATACGTTAGAACTTGCTCGTCATGCTGACACATTAGATATTAAAGCCACATCAGTGATTGGCCCTTGCTTCTTTAAACCTAGTCATGTTGATGATTTAGTAGAATATTGTCGTTTAGCGGCGGCAAGTGCACCTTCAAAAGGTTTCTACTATTATCATTCCACCATGTCAGGATTAAGCATTGATATGGAAAAGTTTTTACAAGCAGCAGGTAAAGTGATCCCCAATTTATCTGGCATGAAATTTAACTCCCCTGATATGTATGAATTTCAGCGTTGCTTACGGGTAGAGGGAGGTAAATATGATATTCCATTTGGCGTTGATGAATTTATTCCGGCAGGATTAGCTTGCGGTGCGTTAAGCGCTGTAGGTAGCACCTATAACTACGCTGCACCGTTATATCTTGAGTTGATTGAGAGATTTAATCAGGGTGATCACCAAGGTGTGGCAGATTGCATGGATAAAGTTATCGCTATTATTCGAGTTTTAGTCGAATACGGTGGCGTTGCTGCAGGCAAAGTAGCAATGCAATTGCATGGTATTGATGTTGGCGCTCCTCGTCGTCCTTTACGCCCACTGACAGCTGAACAAAAAGCAGATGCATTGGCGAAATTTAAGGCGGCAAATTTCTTATCATAAATTGCGTTTTGCTTAGAGCATGACATTGTAGATAAACCTATCCTTTAACATCCCCCCCATTGGATGTGACAGTGGCTTTCGCTTGAGAGCCACTTTTTTATTATCTACTTTATGACTTGATTTTAAGTACCATTCAATTCAATGTATTAATAACAATCTTCGTTACCGAGGTTTATCAATGGCCTATTCATTTTTAACCCAAGCAACAGTTAAAAAATTATCGCGCAATGAAAAGTGGTTACAACAGATTAATAATGAAGATATTATCGATTTGAGTTTAAATGCGGGGCAGCTCATTATTGATAAACCAAAGGTGGATGAGGATTTTATCCCTTTTAGCCAACAATTAGATGTTTATTGCCAGCAAATTGCTCAGCAATTTCCTTTTATAGCGGTGACTCCACAATTACAACTTCATTGCACTTTGTTGACCATTTTTAATCAACCTATAGCGTTATTTGAGCCTCAGAAATTAATGTTACTGGCTTGGTGTCAAAAAATAACGAATATCTTTAATAAGATAGGAAAGATTGAGATCCTATTTAATGATATTATTTTAACGACTAATGGAAGCGTGATATTAATAGGTGTATCAAAAACATTAACGCAGTTTAGACAACAGGTTTACCAGCAAATCCCCATTGATCATCATCTGCATAAAAATATTATTCACATTACGCTTGGGCGCTTACAGGAAAGCGTGTCATCAGAAAAAATAACACCACTTTTTCAATTTTTAGCACATAATCGATTATCACTTCCAATCAATATTAAAACCAGCATTAACTATCCTAAATTTGTGGTGAGCAAAGGCTCACTATCATCTGAAATATTGTTGAATAAGACGATAGAGTTTAATCAACAGTGCTTCTAGAGAGCTTGGTATCTTGTATACAAGATTGTGTGATTTAACTTTGATGATGTTGAAATCATAATATATCTAAATTTTCTATAAATGTTTGCTGTCTTATTTGGATAAATAATAGTTTTTAGCTAATATAATTAGCTATGTAATTTAGAGAATAAGGCCTTATGATGAAACGGAAAGATGAAGAATTTAATTACACTAATCTAATTGTTGGAAATTCATATAGTAAAAATGAAGCTTTAGTAACAGCTAATGTAGAACCACTAAAAAATAATAAAGAGATAACAGGAATTACAAGTTTTAAAAATTGTATTGTTCTATTTGTAACTTTAGATAAAAGAAGCAAAGAAGATAGCCATAAATACAATGATGTATTTGTTGATAACGGTAAGAAATTTCATTGGGAATCACAAAATAAGAATACAACGGAAACTTCTCATATAAAAAGAATACTTACTGGTGAGACCGTTATTTTATTTGTTCGAATACATGAAAAAATTAAAAGTAGAAGTCAACCCTTTATTTATGTTGGTCGACTATCTTATATAGAATATAACAGTAACAGACCGGTTCAAGTTTTATATAATGTGCTTGATTATCAGGATAAACCTAATAAAGAACTAAGTGCCATTTATGCTTGGGAAAAAATAGAGACTTTAGATCTTGATAACAACTTACCTTTGATATTGAAAAAAGAAAAAACAAGCTATCAAGGTCGAGTTACTGACATTAAAAAGAGAAAGGCAATAGAGCTGTATGCAATGAATAAAGCAAAAGAAGATTATAAAAAACAAGGTTTTAAAGTAATTGATACTTCTTCTAATAGTCCTTATGATTTAGAATGCCATAAAAATAATACATTTAGGCGTGTCGAGGTTAAAGGTACGACGACAGAAGGTGATGCGGTTTATGTTACTCGTAATGAGGTTTTATCCGCTCATTCAGCCGAGTGTGAAACTGATTTATATATTGTAAATAACATAGATATTTTTCTACAAAAAGATGGTAATTATTATGCTAATGGTGGTTTAGTTAATATTATTAAAAACTGGAAACCAGAAGAAAAATGTTTAGAAGCGACAGTCTATCGTTACCACCTTAGTAAAAGATAGTTTATGGATAAAATACGGACAACATAAATTAATACGCAAATAGATAAGTAAAATAAAAATGGTGTTGTCATTTAAATTAAAGTGCATTTTTGCTTTTAAATACACTAGTGATCTAGCGAAACAGAATGTACATGCTGTAATTGTTTTAATGAGTAATAAAACTCTGGTAAGGTTATTTTTTGTCGCACAAGTAGTTTTAAGTTAACTTCAACGCGCTCCTTTTTAATATCACGAATAGTCAGGTTTTCAATAACGTTTTTGTTGCTTTTTAAATAGTCAATTAAAAGAGGAACACCACTTTCATGAGTAAATAGCATTCGCACTTTAATTTTACCTAAGCGTTGATTATTCATTTGAAACAGCACTACTTGTGGGCTTAGTTTAATAGCCATAAAAAAGAGGAAAGTCACAACGATAGCATGCCAATAAAAGCCGGAGCCACAGGCGATACCCACTCCCGCAGATGCCCAAACAATGGCCGCAGTCGTTAATCCTGAAATGGCATCATCTCGTCGATGTAAAATAACACCAGCGCCCAGAAAGCCGACCCCACTGATAATTTGTGCAGCTAACCGCATGGGATCACTGCGAATATTGTCAGAAATATTGGCGTAATATTCGGCTGATTGAATAGAGACAATGGTTAATAAACAACTGGCAACAGCAATAATGACACAAGTTTTAAAACCAACTGGTTTTCCCTTTGATTCACGCTCTAAGCCAATAAGACCGCCTAAGATAAAGGCGGCCAGTAATTTAGCAATACTTGATAGTGATAATGGGCCAATAGTGTCAACAAACTGTATTAATGCATCCATGGTTTGCTCCTGACGTTGGCTTATTTTTTATTTTAAAATTAAGGTGCTGTAATTCCTCGTGATGTTTCTTTATTTTCACTATTTCTTTTTTTAGAAACATCATCTTTAAAGAAGAAAATAAAGAATAGGGTTACCATCGCCGCTACAATGGCAGGATAGACCCAGAATGTTGACCATTGTGGTAATGCTGCATCACCTGTTTCAGTTACGGTTGTGTTAAAGATTTGACCACAAATAGTGGAAGCAAATAATAAGCCGAAACCATTAGAGACAATAAAGCGCAGACCTTGTGCTTGTGCACGAATTTCAGGTTTTGCTTTGCGATCGACATAGATATCTCCTGCAGTAAAGAAGAAATCCCAACATAATCCCTGTAGCATTAATCCGATGACGATAAAGTAAAGCTCTGTATTTACTGCAGCATAAGAGAAAAACATAGAGCGTATGATCCAGCTCACGGCTCCTAGCAGTAGTGTAATTTTGAAGCCAAATTTCATTAAGAAGAATGACAAAACAAACATAAACAGAACTTCGCAAGCGATCCCTATTTGCATAATAGAAGCCGCATTATCAAAGCCTAATGCTTTAATAAAGACAGGAATATAAGCAGAATAAGCTGTTTTGGGGATCATTAAAATAAAGATGCTAAACATCAAAATAGCAAAGTAGCGATCTTTAAATAAAGACAATGCATCTAAACATAAAATATCGCGTAGTGAGAAAGGCTGGCCTTTCGCTTTAGGTGGCGTATTAGGTAATGTAAAACAATAGAAACCGAGTAATACACCGACTGCAGAAGCGATATACCAAGTCATTGTGCTACCAGAGAAGCCCATTTCACCCAATATAAAACCAATTGCCATAAAACCAAACGTACCAAATACGCGAATAATTGGGAAATATTTAACCCCATTAATATGGGAGAAACTAATGCTATTAGATAGCGCAGTGGTTGGATAAAACAATAAGCCAATAATAAAAATTAAAAATAATGTCATGCCACTGTTTTGTGCTTCAATAAATTGGGGAACACAGAGAATAACGACGGCATTAATTAAATGAAGTATCCCCATGACTTTTTGTGAAGCAAAGAAACGATCTGCGACCATACCAATAAATAAGGGGGAGATAATTGTCGCGACACCTAATAAGGCATAAGCATTGCCGATAATACTTGCCATACCATAACTACTTAATACGAGTCCCATGGTCATATTCCATGCTCCTTGCATGAAATATTGCACAAACATCATAATAAGTAGGCGAGAAGTTATTTTCATATCCATTGTCGTACCCCTCTTAATTGGTTTCTAACGTTAATCCGTCGTAGGCAACACGGATATGATGAGGAGCACAAACCGTTTCTAATTCATGATGCAGTAATTTACCGCTATGTGAGATATGCGAAACGACAATTTGTGTAGCTTGATGCAAACAGCCTTGTTGTTGCAGTTTTTCTTTGGCGGCAAAAACCGTTTCTAAGCTCATATGATTATCTGTACGATCTTTTCCATTTAAGCCATAAGTACACTCAAAAACAACAATATCAAGCGGTTTATTTTCTAACCATTGCCAAGTTAATTCTGGGAACCAACCCGAATCATGGCCATAGAAAATAGCTTTGCCGTCTTTTTCAATATGATATACATAACAAAGTTCCCATTTCGCATGATTAGCAAGCAGCGGCGTAATTTTATAACCATTTCTTTCGACCGTAACGAAAGGGATTAAGCAATGAAATGCAAATCGCTCTTTCGTATAACCTGGTAATACTTCAATACAGCCATTGATAGCGCGATCGTTACCGAAAATATGTAAAGGATGGTTAATTTCAAAACCATAGCCTTCCATTCTGCTAAATAGTTCACCAACATTAAAATGATCAGGATGAGTATGAGTAAATAGCAAACTTTCAAAATGTGTTGCGTCCATACCATCACGCATCAGTTGGTAACTAAAAGTGGGGGAGACATCGATCAACATAATGTCATCCACAATAGCAGAAGAGTGCGTTCTAATATCTTTACCGGCTAATTTTCTTGCTTTCAGACAGTGTTCACAACGGCAGAAGGGATTCGGTATGCCTTCTGAGGCAGCCGTCCCTAAAAAATGAAGCTTCATAATAAATCCCCTTATCTTATTGTTTATTAGTATTTTATTAATTTTCTGGTGTTGGCTATTTGTAGGTTACAAGCAAATTTGAACGTTCCAATAATAAAATGACATATGTTATTTGCCAATAAATGAAGATCAGATCAGTGATCTTATTCAAATATTATTTACTAATATATTGATTAATATATGTATTTATTTTAATTGGTATTGATAATTATTTATTATCTTTAATTTTTAATAGATTGATTTATCAGCTAATTGTAAGTGGAACGTTCAAATCAATTATCAGTAGTCGTGATAAATAATTCAGGTATGCTAGTGAAGGTGGAAATAGAGGTGAAAGAAGAGAAATGGCGACGATCAAGGACATTGCAAAACTAGCGGGTGTTTCGCATGGTACGGTATCTAACGTATTGAATAAACGTGGAAATGTAAGTGTTGAAAAAATTGAAGCAGTCTATCAAGCTGCTAAACAAATGGGCTATCAATTAAATACACAAGCCCAACTACTAAGAACCAATAGAAGCCATAAAATTGCGATCTTATTACCCCAACTGGTTTCTGAAAAATATGCGATCTTCTTTAATGCTTTTAGACAGTCGATCGTTAATTTTCCAGAGATCAGCTACGATCTTTTTTTAACAGATCTTCTTGAGACCACTGAGCGTGATCTACTACAAAAAATTGCTGCAGGTGGCTATAAGCAAGTAGTCACCGTAAGTTGTCTTAAAGATGCTAAATACTATTTTGACACGTTAAAACTTCCACCTTCACAAATTATCTTTATTTATCACAAACCCCTCAGTGCACAACGTTTTTTTACGTTAGATTTTGCACAAGCGGCGGAGTCAATTTGCCAGCAAGTGTCACAAACAGCTGGCAAGGTGGTGGGGATTTTTGGCGATAATCAAGATGAATTAAATAGTCAGGTTTTTGCTAATCAATTGCAAATACGGCTTTCTCAAACTGCACCCGATAAAAAATGTGTCATACTTAGCGCTTCTGATGAAGAGAGTTATAAAATTGCTTTTGATTTCTTTTCTATGGAGCAAGTCCCCGATATCTTTGTCACACAAGATATTGAGAAAGCTCGCTATTTAACACAAGCAAGCTATTTTGGCAGTTCTTCAGATTGTCCTATTATCTTTGCTCTAAGTGATAATATTCCGCCGGTAATAAAAGGGTTATATTGTTTTCCAATGAACTATGCTCAGCTTGGTTTGGAAGTCGCTGAGGCACTATTAATCGCAGAGCCGCATGAGTATAAAAATAATAATGTATCTGTCGCAAATCGAAGTTCATATCTGTATACGGCAACACCAGCAGTAATGAGTGATGATAAATCACAAATTAGTCTTAATTTACTAACGTTGCCAAGCCCTTCAACAACGGCATTAAAAAAACTACTTCCTCATTTTTATCGTCAAACTGGTATCAAGGTGAATTTAGCTATTCATCCTTATGATGAAGTCTATCAAATTTTAAGCCAACTTCATTTACACCCTTATTATGATCTGTTGCGTATTGATATGGCGTGTTTTCCATGGTTTGCTGAGCGAATATTGCGACCATTAGATAAAATTGGTGATGGATTAACTGATTTATTGAGTCACTTTTCCTTACCTACGCAACAAAAATTTGGTTTGGTTAATGATGTCGCTTATGCAATGCCGTTCGATGCTAGCGCTCAATTACTGTTTTATCGTAAAGATCTGTTTGAAGATACTATTTTAAAAAGAATGTATTACGAAAAAACAGGTAATGAATTAACTGTGCCGACAACCTTTGAAGAGTACGATAATGTGACTCAGTTTTTTACTGAGTTGCATCAAGCCGGGCAAGCTCATTGTCCGATGGGAGCTTCAACCACATTAGGAAGTGCGGGATTAATCGCAACTGAATACTTATTACGTTATTACGCTAAAGGTGGGCGTTTAATCGGTAGTGATAATATTCCGCGCTTAGCGATGCCCTTGGCCGCTGAGGTATTAGCAGATTATTTGCATCAGTTGTCGATCACCGAAAATATCAACCATAAATGGTGGAGTGGCTCTGTCAGACAATTTGAGCAAGGTCATCTGGCAATGCTTATCTCTTATATGAATTTATTTAATGATGTCGCACATAGCGATATTTTACCTAAAATTGGTTTTGCTCCCGTTCCGGGTGGTGTACCACAATTAGGGGGTGGGGTACTTGGGGTGTCGCGTTACAGTAGAAAATCATCTTACGCTGAACTGTTTTATCGTTGGCTTTATTCTCCTGTTGTGATGGATCACTTAATTTTATTGGGTGGAAATAGTAACCATGAAAATTTTAGTCATAACCAAGAAATTAGCCACCGTTATCCATGGATGACACTAGCTTATCAGGAAATTAATCAAGGAATACGAGAATCATCAGTGCCGAATGGTAAATTATTTAACTTAAGGCAAGCTGAGATTATTATTGGTCAGGGTATTACTAATGTGATTAATCATATTATGACAATAGAAGAAACGATTGATTATATTAATCAACGTCTGTTGATTGATACTCAGGGTGAACGATGATCTTTGATAAAAAATCAGGGGCTAATAATTCCCCTGATAATTGTCATCTTCAATAACTGGCTGATCGTGATTTAGTGAATTGAATAAAACACATAACGCAAAGCAAATTCTGCAATAATTGCCATGATACCGCCATAGACAAAAATGGACTCCGTTGATTTTTGCTGAGTTTGGCCCATCAAATATTTTACTAAACTATAGCCACACACCAATACAGCCAAAGTTGCTAAGATCCAACTGGTCATACGTAATGGGCCAATGGAGTAATAGACTTCAATAGGTGATAACGGAAAGGTTACCGATGTTTGGCTATAGAGCGTACGAGTTAAATAGTGTTCATAAAAAGGTTGATAGAGTAATCGGCCAATTAAACTAAATGCCATGATCCCCCACAATTGCCATTTCCAACGGATAGGGAAAGGGGCTGATGGTATTTCTATCCCTAATTTATTGCCTATACGCTGCAATATCTTTAGCAGCAAAAAGAATATTGTTGCCCCTAATGTGAGCATCGCGCCAAAAAACATCACATAAGTGTTGTTATCCATCCATGTTAAAATGGAAGTATGGCGATAAATGGATGCCATGCAATAAATGTCAAACAGACCAATCAGAAGGCTTGCACCAAATAGTAGCATCGAAAATTTACCGGTACGCCATAGCCATAAAAAGGTGATCCCTAAACATCCTACAAAAATGGCAGTGACAGCAACTTCGCGACTTAACCAAGCTGAAAAGACATTTCTAATGGCATTCGGAGCATTTAACGGTACGCCTAAGTGAGTAATGGAGGCAATAGAGCCTAAACCGGCTAATCCACAAATCACCAATAAGGTTAGTAACATAAAGCGATAATAGCTTTCAGCACTGAGATAATGTGCAAGACGACGTGCAAAAAGGCCTGTTATGAGTGTTAAGCCAATAGTGGCATTCATCATAAAGGTGAAAATCAATAATGACCATTCATTCATTTTATTTCTCCTTTATTATTTATAGTGTCATTATTTGCCCCTTGGTGAGGGTTGATCACTAGGTTTGGATGAGTTATTTCAGGAGAAGGCAAACCAGTGACATAATTAACTTCACCATAGCGTTCACGTAGTTCATCAATTGGACCAAATTGAATTGCCCCAAGTGGGCAGGTCGCAACGCAGACAGGCTGTTCACCTTTTTGTTGTAAGTCGATACAAAAATCGCATTTTGACATCTGCTTGGTTTCAGGATCCATTTGCGGTGCGCCATAAGGACAAGACCACGCACAGGCGCCACAACCAACACATTTGTCAGTATCTACCATCACAATGCCATCACCTTCGCGTTTATGCATCGCGGTAGTTGGGCAGTTTTTAACACAAATGGGATCATCGCAATGATTGCAAGAGATAGATAAAGTGTAAGCAAAGACATTATTAATTAATGCACCGTTAGTATTACGGCTATAACCACCACCAGTGATTTCATATACACGGCGAAATTTGCGGCCAACATCGAGGTTATTTTTATCTTTACAAGCAACCTGACACGCCTTGCAGCCCGAACAGCGAGCACTGTCGATATAAAACCCTAGCTGTTTACTGCTTACTGCGGGATAAACGATAAATTTACTCATGCTTTTACTACCTCGACCAATAAAGTTTGGTGAGCATTACCGTGTGCCATTGCGGTGCTACGGGATGAGGTTAAGACGTTGGCACATCCCCCTTGATCGATACCTTGTTTATCTGGTTGCCACCAAGCACCTGCTTGTAAGGCAACGACACCAGGCATAATGCGTTGTGTGAGTTTGACGGGAACTAAGGTGATCCCACGGTCGTTATAGACTTTGACTTTATCGCCTTGTTTGATATTTCTATCTTCGGCATCTAATGGGTTGATCCATAATTCTTGACGTTGTACTTCTTGCAGCCAAGGATTAGCAAATTGTGTTGAGTTTGCGCGGTTACGTCCTTTCCACGTGATGAGTTGTAGTGGAAATTTATCTGTTAACGTATCTTCGGGCCCTTCAATGGCAGGCACATAATGAGAAAGTGCGGGGATCTCGCTATTATTCATCTCATATAAGCGTTTAGAGAAGATCTCAATCTTTCCTGATGGGGTTGGAAATGGATTATTTTCTATATCTTGGATATTTTTCTCAAACGCAACATTTTGGGTATGAGGGCGATGTTTTAGCAGATGACGACGTTTAACCAATAATTCATCAAAGGTAGGAATACCATCTTCAGGACGTTTAATACTGGCATCATTGACTAAATATTCAATCCAGTCGCGATCAGTGGCTTTACCTTCGCTAAATTGTTCACCGACCCCCAGTTTATCAGCCACTTCACGTAACCAATCGTAGTCGGTACGACGTTCAAACTCTGGCTCTATCACTTTTTCGGACAGAATAATATAATCGCCATAACTCCATGTGCCTCCAATATTCCAGCGCTCTAAAAAGCTGGTTTCAGGCAGTAAGATATCCGCATATTTGGCGCTAGGTGTTAAATAGAGGTCGCTACAGACGATAAATTCGACTTTTGATTCATCTTCAAGCACTTTAGCGGCATGAAGAATATCGGTATTTTGATTCACCATATAATTACCCGCCATTGAGAAAATCATCTTGATTTCAGTATCAAGTTTCTCGGCATTGAGTAAGCCATTTTGTGGTGTGACCAAATTTTTATCTTCGCACGCTTGCACCCAATTGGTGATATTGATTTTTGCTTTAACGGGATTGGTCAATAAACTTGGGCCGGCAATGGTTTTACGTAACTCAGAGTTTAATGCCATGCCATAGCCTGCCGCCCAGCCACCGCGTACACCAACGTTGCCGGTAATAGTCGCTAACAGTGTCGCACCGCGTGCCGTCCGTTCACCACAAATATGACGTTGTGGTCCCCAACCTTGGATTAATGCTGCCGGTTTTGTAGAAGCATATTCACGGGCTAATTGACGAATAGTATCTGCGGGTACTTTAGTGATAGGCTCCGCCCATTCAGGGGTTTTCTTGATCCCGTCTTTCTTCCCCATTAAATAGGCAACTAAAGACTCATTTTCACCAACGCCTTCTGGCATCTGATGCTCATCGAAACCAAGGGTGTATTTGTCGATAAAGGCCTGATCATGCAGGTTTTCACTGACAATGACATACATCATGGCATCCATCATCGCGTTATCAGTGGTCGGTAACAGCGGGATCCACTGGTCAGCTAAAGAAGAGGCAGTATCGGAATAGCGTGGATCAACGACAATAAATTTAGTGCCATTTTTTTTCATTTTTTGGAAGTAATGATTGGAATGCCCAAAAATAGTTTCATTAGGATTATGTCCCCATAGAATAACTAAAGGGGTATTTGCTAATGTATCTAATGTACTTCCGCTAGCGGCTGTACCGTAAGTATAAGGGGTAACGGCAAGGGTGTTACCATTACTCACGGAGTGATAATTCTCCAGAAAGCCGCCGGTTAGGTTAAACAGACGGCGTAGCATATTAGCACCAGAAAAAATGCCACCAGTCACCCCAGTGCTTAAACTGACAAAACGTGAGGCAGGGCCATATTGCTTGGTAATGCGTTGCATATTTTGTGCAATAAGCGTCGTAGCTTCTTCCCAAGTGATGCGCTCAAATCGACCTTCACCACGCTTACCTACTCGCTTCATGGGATATTTTAATCGATCAGGATGATAGACAAATTTACGATAACCACGACCCCGTACACAGGCTCGCATGATAGGCATCTCTTCATCTAAATCGGCGTCAGGTCGAGTGCTAATACGTGTCACTTTGCCATCTTTAACGTGCGCGCGAATATCACATTTTCCGCCACAGTCAAAACTACTACAGGTAGAGACAACACGCTCATTCTCTTTGGCGTCAATCGTTTTTTCAGCTATTGCATGATCTTGTGTTGCCGCCATCGTGTTGGAGGAAAAAAAGGGCAGTGTGACTAATGCCGAACTCGCTTGAATAAAATGGCGACGACTTATATCACCGGAAATTGGCTTAATACTATGATGATCGGACTGATTGCTCATATAAATGCTACCTTAGACATAATAAGCGGAAGCCAATTTACCCGATACTTGATATAAAGATGTGTATGCGTTTTCTAGACTATTGATATGGGGATATCTGGTTTCCGCTGCATTATTATTGAATGCATACCGCGTTGCAGAGCGCCTGAAACAACCTCTGCAAGAGGGATAGTAGAGGATTAATCGCTTTCCAACATGCCAAGATCAGACAATGACATTAGAATTTCGGCCTATTTATTGACAGTGTTAATAATAAGTTTTATAGCTGTTAACGGGATAGGGTGGCTAAATAGCGAAAGGGGTTAATTCGCCATCTTGCAATGTGATAGTGACCAGATTTGCTCATCAGCAACAGTAGACAAGTTGCGCTATTAATCAGTCAGCAAGAAAGATAAAAAAGTAGGTTTAATGTGAGAAATGTGCCGTTAGAAAGTGTTGATCTCCTTGAGAGAGATGTGATTGCGCTGGGTACAGATTATCTGCCTAATACGCTATTAGAAACGCATCGACATCGACGAGCGCAATTTTTATATCCCGCTACCGGATTGATTGAAGTGAGCACAAATGATGGGGAATGGGTTATCCCTCCCTCTTGTGGTGTGTGGATCCCTCCTCAGACGGGGCATGAAACACGCATGTTAGATGTGAGTACCAGAAGTTTATATATTGAGCCAGCAGCTGCTCCTCGTCAGAGTCAACAGTGTGAAGTGTTAAGAGTGTCACCGCTTTTACGTCAATTACTTCTTGAAGCCGTTGATGTGCCTGCGCAATATGATAAAAAAGGGCGCGATGGTATTTTAATGCAACTTATCTTATATGAGTTAGCTAAAGCCGAACCTTTGCCTTTCTTTGTTCCTATTCCACAGGACAGTAAATTAGCTAAATTATGTCGCGATTTTATTCGTCAGCCCAAAATTGACGCTCTACCTCAGCAGTGGGCCGAGAAATTACATAAAAGTGAACGCTCGTTTAGCCGTTTTTTCCGCCAACAGACGGGAATGGCATTTTCACAATGGCGTCAGCAAGTCTGTCTTTTAAACTCACTCACGCAAATTTTATCAGGGCATAGCATTACCGCTGTGGCTTTTGATTTGGGCTATAACAGTGCTAGCTCTTTTTCTACTATGTTTAAAAAGCAGATGGGACAATCACCTTCTGATTTTGTGAGAAACGCGCCATAACGGCGCGTTTTCTATGAGCTTGAATTAGTGGCTGGGCTTGTTTTCTCTTACCGCATTACGCAAGCAATAAGGGAGTGCAATTAAGCTTATTGTAGTCACAATGGCTGTGGCGATCAGAACGATAGAAAAAGCATATTCAAACGCACTATTAGCCTGTGCGATTAAGAGGGTCGCCGCTGCTTCGGGAAGCTTTTCAGCGACAATAAGTGCTTCATCTAAACTATCATAAACGACACTATTGACGTTAAGCGTGTTCGGTAAAGTTAGTTTTAAGGTATAGAGAGTGCTCATTAAACTCCCCATAAAGGTCACGCCAATCACGCTACCCAACTCATAGGCGATATCTTCAATAGAAGCGGCCATACCTGCTTGTTTATCGTCGACACTTAGCATAATAGAGGTCGATGCGGTGGTAAAAATAATGCCTAAACCAAAGCCAATCAAAAAGAGGATACCCATTAGCATTATCGGTGAGTTTGAAATGGCAATTAACCATAAGTTACCCATTAATGTTAGGGCGAATCCGATAATAATTAAGCGCACTGCACCTAAACGCGCTAGCCAAAACCCAGCCAAAGGAGAGGCTAATACTGAGCCGATAGGGATAGGTAAAATCACTAAAGCTGCATTCAATGGTGTAAAGCCGGCGACTAACTGTAAGCGTTGGCTTAGCAGAAATTCAATACCCACGATGATCACCATAGAAAGAGTCGACATTGCCACACCGACACTGAAATAGCGCTTTTTAAATAGGCTAAAATCAATCATTGGATGCGTTTGACGACGTTGGCGCCGCGCAAATAGTGTGAGAAAAATAATGGCAATAAGGGTGGCGATGATCACTTCATTCCATTGTGTATAAGCCTTACCTATCTCTTTTAAGGTATAAATAGCGCTGACTAAGCCAATCAAAATAAGTATTGAGCTTAAATAATCAATTTTATGCTGCCGTTGTCCCGAAAAGTGAGGAATTAGCCAAATCGAGAAAGGAAGCACAAGTAGTACAATAGGGACATTGATCAAAAAGACTGAGCCCCACCAGAAATGGTTTAATAGCAATCCACCAATTAAAGGCCCTAATGCCGCGCCACCAGAAGCAACAGCAGACCAAATACCAATAGCGACGGCACGCTCTTGTGGATGAGTAAATACTTGTCTCACAATAGACAACGTTGCAGGCATGCTCATAGCAGCACCGACGGCCAAGAAACCACGAGAAATAATTAAGCTGGTGGCGCTAGGGGAATAAGCTGCACATAATGAGGCGATGGCAAAAAGGGGTAATCCGCTAATAAATAACGTCTTATGGCCTATTCTATCGGTAAGCATACCTGCTGCTGGCAACAGCCCTGCGACAATCAGCGGATAGGCATTCATGATCCATAGTTTTTCTGAGGCGCTCGCATTGAGATCATGAGTTAAACGCGGTAGTGCGGTATAAAGTACGGTAACATCAACAACAATTAGAAACAGCATACTTGATACTAAAAGTAAGACTATCCAACGTTTATAATCTTTTATCATATAAAGTCTCAGTGGTTATCTTAGGTGTTATATTTAGCTAGGAATAATAATTTTAAATCCATACAGTCGTATTGAAAAGAGGTTTTTTTAAATGGGACGCCAAAGAACGATTGATAGAGAAAAGTTACTTGAGGCTATTTTTGACATCGTGATGGAGCAAGGGGCTGCCGCTCTGACTATCGATACGGTGGCCAAAAAAATGGGGATTTCCAAAGGTGGTGTCCAATATTGTTTTAATAGTAAAGAAGCGATGATTGATGCCATGTTTGAACATTGGGAAGGAGGATATGAAGCGCGATTTAATCAGGTGGTTGCCAATGATAACTCAGCCAATAATCGCGTTAGAGCACATATTCATGCAACTCATGATCACGATAAGCTCTCTTTTGCCAAAGGAGCCAGCTTAATGGCTGCGTTACTGCAAACGCCAGAATATTTGCAAAGTACTAAAGCGTGGTATCAGCAAAGATTAGCGGGTGTCGATACCACAACAGTAGAGGGAAAACGGGCGAGACTGGCTTTTTTAGCCACCGAGGGGGCTTTCTTGCTACGTTATTTTGGTTTAATGGATATTGATGATAATGAGTGGGAAGAGATTTTTAGCGATATCGATTCTGAACTGGTTACAGTGACTACGAAGTAATTAAACAGCATATTGTTTAAAAGTAACAATATGCTGTTTGGCTTTTGGTGAAATAGCAATATTAGTAATACATCGCGATAAGCTTATCATCCAACTCTTTAACGTCGACGGGAGTATCGAAAATATCTTCGATAATATCGGATTTCATGATCTCTTTAGGTGAGCCATGATAGTAAAGTTGCCCGTTGCGCATGGCTAAAATATAGTCGGAATACACAGAGGCGAAATTGATATCATGAATGACGATGATAATGGTTTTTCCTAGCTCATCGGCGGCTTTACGCAGTAATTTCATCATAATGACCGCGTGTTTCATATCAAGATTGTTAAGCGGTTCATCAAGCATCACGTATTCAGTATCTTGACATAATACCATTGCAACATAAGTACGCTGGCGTTGCCCACCAGATAATTCATCAAGATAACGGTGACGAAATTCAGTCAAATTAAGAAAATCGAGTGATTCATCAATCACTTTCTTATCTTCTAGCGTTAAGCGTCCTTTACTATAAGGGTAGCGACCAAAACCGACTAACTCTTCAACAGTTAAGCGACTCACAAACTGATTTTCTTGGTGTAGTATGGAAAGGTTTTTGGCTAATACATCACTCTCTGTGGCCGCAACATCCATGCCATTTACACTGACCATACCGCTTTCTGGCATCAGTAGACGGCCTATTACAGAAAGTAAGGTGGATTTACCCGCACCATTAGGTCCGATGATTGAAGTAATACCGCCACGTTGAATGGTTGTTGTAATATTATCAAGCACCGTTGTGTCTTGATAACGTTTTGATATCTTACTGATTTCAATCATATTAAAGTCTTCTTAATACCAAATAAATAAAGAACATACCACCAATAAACTCAATCACAACAGAGAGAGTACCTGTCATTTTTAAGCCATACTCTAAAATCAATTGTCCGCCAATCAGTGCGATAGTGCCTAATAAGAATGCCACAGGCATTAAAAAGCGGTGCTGACTGCTACCACTAATATGATAAGCCAGATTAGCAACAATTAAGCCTAAAAATGTCAACGGCCCTACTAATGCTGTTGATACCGCAACCAGAACAGAAATAAGTAATAGAATATAAGTCGTTTGCTTACGATAATTAATACCAAGATTAATCGCATTCGCCTGGCCTAAGGCCATCACATCAAAACTATAACGCATACGCCAAAGTAATACGCCGACGACGACAATAATGGCTAATGCACATAAGATAAGATCAGGAGTGGCTCGAGTAAATGTCGCAAACATACGGCTTTGTAAGACAGAAAACTCATTTGGGTCCATGAGGCGTTGTAATAGCGTTGCACTGCTACGAAATAGGGTGCCTAAAATAATACCAATCATAAGGACTAAATTGATATTAAAGCGCACTGAACTAAATAGCCAACGATATAGAACCACCGAAAATAACACTAATAAGGCCGACTCTAAAAAGAACTTCGTCAGATTGGCCATCCAAGAGGCGGGCATATCCCCTTCAAAAAAGATAAAGAGCGTTTGTAGCAATACAAACAGAGCTTCTAAGCCCATTAATGAAGGAGTAAGAATGCGGTTATTGGCGATAGTCTGAAACAGTATAGTAGAAACGGCTGCCGCAAAGGCGACGATGATCATCGTCAGAATAATATAAGCGCGGTGTGTCAGAATATAAGAGATATTACCGTTTAGGTTGATCGTCATAAACAGCACAATGGCTAATAATGAGACGCCAAGTAAGAGCCAAATACGCGCCATAGGTGAGAGGCGCACTTTCTTAGGTTGAACAGCGCCAGTATATTTGCTAATCATGGATGAATTAACTTTTTGCATAACGTTGCTGCTTCAGTAGTAAGAAAAGGAAGATCACAGCACCTACCGCCCCTAAAATGACACTTGCGGGGATCTCAAATGGATAACGGATCAGGCGACCAATCACATCACAGAGTAAAACAATGGCTCCACCGCTTAAGCATACCCACGGGATGGTTTTGCGAATATTATCTCCCATCACTAGGCTAACTAAATTTGGCACGATCAAACCAAGGAAAGGTAAAGCACCAACAACAGACACCACCACACCACTAATTAAAGCGATAATAGATAAACCGATAATCATCACTTTACGATAGTTAAGTCCAACGTTGATGGAAAATTCACGTCCCATACCTGCCACGGTAAAGCTATCCGCGACCCAACACGCCATTAATGCAAGGGCACCGACAAGCCATAGCAGCTCATAACGACCTTGTAAGACACTGGAGAAGTCTCCGCTAGTCCACGCATCTAGTGATTGTAGTAAATCAAAATAGACGGCAAGAAAGATGGTTAGAGCACCTATCACTGCACTTAGCATAATACCGACAAGTGGCACGATTAATGCGGTCTTTAAGGCAATTCTCTGTAGCAACAACATAAATAACACAGTGCCTAAAAGTGCAAAAACAGTGGCTACCATCATTTTGGTGAAAATGCCTGCCGCGGGGAAAAGCAACATCACGACTAGTAAACCGAGACTGGCTGATTGTGTTGTACCTGCAAGAGAAGGCTCAACAAAGCGGTTTTGCGTGAGCAGTTGCATGATTAAACCAGCAACACTAATTGCGCCCCCAGCAAGTAATAATGACAGGGTTCTTGGTACGCGACTAATAAAGAAGATATCGCGCATATCGGGATCAGTAAAAAGCGAAGCAGGAGTGATATCTCCTGCGCCGATAAATAGACTGATCATTGAGAGGATAGCGATAAGTCCTATCCCCAATGATAAATGGAACGTTTTCATTCAGTTACTTTATTTTTTTGATCCAACGCCTGATTAATTGTATCCATTAAGCGAGAGTAAGTTTGTATCCCACCGGAGATATAAATCGAGCTGGCATCAAGATAGATAATTTGGTCTTTATTCCATGCATTAACCTTTCTAACTAGGGCATTATCAAGCACTTGTTTTGCAGGTTGTGAATCTTCACGACCAATTGCCGCATCACGGTCAATGACAAACATCCAATCTGGATTAAGTTTTAGCAGTAGTTCTGAGTTAACAATATTACCGTGAGAGCCTGGGCTATCGAAAGTATATGCAGGTTCAAAGCCCAATACATCGTAGATAAAACCAAAGCGAGAGCCTGGGCCATAAGCGGAAATTTTACCGCCACTGACTAATACGACCATTGCTTTACCCGCATCTGGGGTTTTTGCTTTTACCGTATCAATTTTGCTATTGAAGTCAGCTAATAATTTTTTAGCTTGTTCTTCTTTACCAAAAATTTGACCTAAAGTCGTTGTACGCTCAGTGAGGCTGTCAATAAAGCGTGTGCTGTCGATATCCATAGAAATGGATGGTGCGATTTCACTTAATTTGGCATATGCATCGCGAGCACGACTACCCGTTAAAATCAGATCAGGGGCAGTAGTACTGAGTTTTTCGTAGTTTGGTTCAAACAGGCCACCTTCGTTGATGTACTCATTTTCGTTGGTGTATTTCTCTAGAAATTTAGGTAAGTGGACGTTTGTTTGTGGTAGGCCAACAACAGGTACGCCAAGAGCATCAACAATATCAAGTGTTTCCATGTTCATCACAACCACTTTTTGTGGGTGAGCAGGGATCTCAGTGGTGCCTTGAGCATGTTCGATAGTGAGAGTTTGTTTCTCTGTGGATTGCGTTGTTGAGGTATCTTGTGCGTTATCACAACCTGCGATAACCAGAGAAGACAGCAATAAGAACAGTGGGCTTAATGATTTTTTAAACATTCTCTTTCCCATATTGTTGCGATATGAAATAGCACAGTTGACTAGCTGTGACCTAATAATGAGCTTCACAAAGGAAACAATGATTATACCAAAAAACTAAAGAGTAATGATACTAATTCACATTCTCACAATAATAAAGGATTAACTTATATTATTGTGCTGAATCTTTGCATCAGATCATGTGAAGAGAAGAATGGACAAATTTTGTAACGCGAAACAATGCTAAAGATTTTTTGCTTAATTTGTGAAGAGGGTCAATACACTAGGTCAATCAGAGACAATTATGTGTCAGTAAAAAATATCGTTAGTGAGTATCATTGCGTATACTTTATTCAATCAGAAACAATCTTAATTGCTAAATTTTACTTTAATTCTGTACTGACATCTTAATCAATGCACATGAGAAAGTAGCATTATCTCTAGGGCAGAGTGTGGCCAATTTGAGAGGGTTTTATGCAAAAGAAATATATTTATCTATTTTGTTCTGCTGGCATGTCAACATCTCTTTTAGTGACAAAAATGCGTGCACAAGCAGAAAAATATGATGTACCCGTTATTATTGAAGCTTTTCCAGAAACATTAGCAGAGCAAAAAGGCCAAGAAGCGGATGTCGTTTTATTGGGGCCACAAATTGGTTGGATGCTCGCTGATATTCAAAAATTATTACCCAATAAACCTGTCGAAGTCATTGATTCATTGTTATATGGGAAAGTGGATGGATTAGGTGTATTAAAAGCAGCAGTAGCCGCCATTAAGAAAGCATCAGCAACAACTAATTAATTATTTTTATTGTTATTTTTATTTATTCCAGTCAAAGAGTGAATTTTTCAGCTAGCCGAGCAATTAGCGGCATTTTAAGGGTATTTTTCTATGAGTAAGGTCATTGGTTCACTTGAAAAGGTACTCCTTCCTTTTGCGGTTAAAATTGGAAAGCAACCTCATGTTAATGCGATAAAAAATGGTTTTATCCGTTTAATGCCATTAACACTTGCCGGGGCAATGTTTGTACTTATCAATAATGTTTTTCTCAGTTTTGGTGAGGGCTCCTTTTTTTACTCTCTTGGTATTCGTTTAGATGCCTCAACAATTGAAACACTTAATGGTTTCAAAGCCATAGGTGGTAATGTCTATAACGGTACGTTGGGAATAATGTCATTGATGGCGCCGTTCTTTATTGGTATGGCGCTAGCGGAAGAGAGAAAAGTCGACCCTATTGCGGCGGGATTACTTTCTATCGCCGCCTTTATGACGGTAACACCTTATGACGCTGGTGGCGCTTATGCTGTGGGGGCGAACTGGTTAGGAGGTGCCAATATTATTTCAGGGATTATTATTGGCCTTGTGGTTGCCGAAATGTTTACCTTTATAGTGCGTCGTAATTGGGTTATCCGTTTGCCCGATAGTGTACCTGCCTCCGTTTCGCGCTCTTTTTCTGCCTTAATTCCTGGTTTTATTATTTTATCAATTATGGGAATTATCTCTTGGGGATTAGCGCATTACGGTACACATTTCCATCAAATCATTTTAGATTCTATTTCAACGCCATTGGCTTCGTTAGGATCGGTTGTTGGGTGGGCTTACGTTATTTTTACCTCTTTGCTGTGGTTCTTTGGTATTCATGGTTCATTGGCGTTGGCGGCACTTGATAGCGGTATTATGACACCTTGGGCATTAGAAAACGTCTCTATTTATACCGAGTATGGTTCAGTTGAAGCGGCACTTGCAGCAGGCAAAACGTTCCATCTTTGGGCAAAACCGATGCTAGATTCGTTTATCTTCTTAGGAGGAACAGGGGCGACGTTAGGTCTGATATTAGCTATCTTTATTGCATCGCGTCGAGCAGATCACCGTCAAGTGGCGAAGTTAGCATTACCTGCGGGTCTATTCCAAATTAATGAACCTATTATTTTTGGTTTACCTGTGATTATGAATCCAGTGATGTTTATTCCTTTTATTCTTATTCAGCCAATCCTTGCTGCTATTACCGTAACCGCTTATTACCTTGGGATTATTCCGCCGGTCACAAATATTGCACCTTGGACGATGCCAACAGGGTTAGGGGCATTTTTTAATACCAATGGCAGTATTGCCGCACTGTTATTAGCACTCTTTAACTTAGCTGTTGCAACACTGATTTATCTGCCTTTTGTGATTATTTCGAATAAAGCACAAACCGAAATTGATAAAGAAGAAAGTGAAGAAGATATTGCTAATGCATTGAAATTTTAACGAATAGACAATGGCTGTGCAGTGCTTATTTTGCACAGCTAAGCACCAAAGAGGGGGAATGATGTTAGATATTGAGAATTGCGTTGATAGCTCAGCGACAGATGATGAATTTGAAGAAATTATCATGGGGTTAATTATTAATTCAGGGCAAGCACGGAGTATCGCTTATGCAGCGTTAAAAAAAGCGAAGCAAGGTGATTTTGCACAAGCCAAGAAAATGATGGAACAATCTCGAGCAGCATTAAATGAAGCTCATAAAATACAGACCCGCTTAATTGGTGATGATCAAGGATTGGGTAAAACGAAAGTGAGCTTGGTACTGGTGCATGCTCAAGATCATTTAATGACATCTATGTTAGCCAGAGAGCTTGTCACAGAGCTTATCGAGTTACATGAAAAAATAAAGTAAGGCGAATGATGATGCACTCATTAAAAGCGCAAGCTGAAATACGCATGGTATATGAAAACCAATTATTTAATGGTAAGAATTTTCATGTGTTTATTTATAACAAAACAGAAAGCGTCAGTGGGTTGCATCAGCATGATTATTATGAATTTACTATTGTTTTAACAGGGCGCTATTATCAAGAAATTAACGGTAAAAAGGTGTTATTAGAGCGTGGTGATTTTGTCTTTATTCCTATTGGCTCACATCATCAAAGTTTTTATGACTTTGGTGTAACTCGTATTTTAAATGTGGGAATAAGCAAAGTTTTTTTTGATAAACATTATCTTCCTTTATTGCCCGCTTATTTTGTTGCTTCTCAAGTTTATGCATTAAAAAATGAGTTTCTTTCTTATATTGAATCCGTGATTAGCTCATTAAATTTCAGACATACAGAATTTAATGAATTTATTGAAATTGTCACCTTTAATGTGGTGAATAGATTACGACATTATAGAGATGATCGTATTGAAGATGATATTCCCTTATGGCTAAAAGACGCCATTGATGGAATGCATGATAAAAGCCGATTTGGGGAGAATGCATTGGCAAATATGGTGCAATTATCAGGAAAATCGCAAGAGTATTTAACTCGAGCAACTCGCCGTTATTATGATAAAACGCCGATGCAAATTATTCATGATATTCGAATTAATTTTGCTAAAAAACAATTAGAAATCACGAATTACTCCGTTACCGATATTGCTTTTGATGCAGGTTATAGTAGCCCGAGTTTATTTATTAAGACTTTTAAGAAGATAACATCGCTGACACCAAATAGTTATAGAAAGAATTTATACAGTATTAAAGAGACTAACTAATTTATAATTAAGCGTAAAAAGCAATCAATAATATCAATTGATTTTTATTAAATAGAGAGAGAAAGAAGAAAATAACGTTATTTTCTTTAGGGATTTTTACGCCTTAATTTTGCCATTAATAGACAAATAACAGCATGATTGTGCTGTATGGGAGTATTTTATGAGTCATAAGTTAAAAGTGGTCACCATTGGTGGAGGAAGTAGTTATACACCTGAATTATTAGAAGGATTTATTAAACGTTATCATGAATTGCCGATCATGGAATTATGGTTGGTTGATGTTGAAGAAGGCAAAGAAAAACTGGATATTATTTTTGCGCTTTGCCAGCGTATGATAAAAAAAGCGGGTATCCCTTTAACCATTTATAAAACTCTTGATCGTCGTGAGGCATTAAAAGAGGCTGATTTCGTCACAACACAGTTGCGAGTTGGTCAATTAAAAGCAAGAGAATTGGATGAAGCCATTCCGTTAAGCCATGGTTATTTAGGCCAAGAGACCAATGGTGCCGGTGGGCTATTTAAAGGATTACGTACTATTCCGGTTATTTTTGACATTATTAAAGATGTTGAAGAAATTTGCCCTAATGCGTGGATCATAAACTTTACTAACCCTGCAGGTATGGTGACGGAAGCGGTTTATCGCCATACCAATTTTAAGAAATTTATTGGTGTTTGTAATATTCCTATCGGTATGAAAATGTTTATTACTGATGTGCTTAAGCTAACGGAGCAAGATACGCTTTCTATTGATCTGTTTGGCTTAAATCATATGGTGTTTATTAAAGATGTGATTGTTAACGGTCAATCCCGTTTCCCTGAATTATTAGAAGGAGTCGCTTCGGGGACGTTAACCGCAGGATCGGTGAAAAATATTTTTGATTTACCTTTTAGTGAGGGGCTAATTCGTTCTCTTAATCTGTTGCCATGCTCTTATTTACTTTACTACTTTAAACAAAAAGAGATGTTAGCCATTGAAATGGGGGAATACTATAAAGGTGGCGCTAGGGCTAAGGTTGTTCAGCAAGTCGAAAAACAACTGTTTGAATTGTATAAAGATCCACATTTAAATATTAAGCCTAAAGAGTTGGAATTACGTGGAGGAGCTTATTATTCTGATGCCGCTTGTGAAGTGATTAATGCGATTTATAACGATAAACAGGCGGAACATTACGTCAATATTCCTCATCACGGCCATATTGATAATATCCCTGCAGACTGGGCAATTGAAGTGACGGCTATTTTAGGTAAAGACGGAGCCAAGCCACATCCACGTTTAACTCATTTTGATGAAAAAGTGCTGGGGCTTATTCATACTATCAAAGGGTTTGAGATCGCAGCCAGTCAAGCGGCTATTAGTGGTGAGTTTAATGATGCATTACTTGCGATGAATTTAACGCCGCTGGTACTTTCCGATAAAGATGCTGAAGTACTGACTCGTGAGATGTTATTAGCACACAAAGCGCACTTACCTAATTTTGCTCATGCGATTGCACAATTAGCAGCATCAAACTAAGTGATTTAGACTCAATAAATCATAAAAAGGAGACAGAATGGCACATTTGTTAATTGTCAATGCCGATGATTTTGGGCTGAGTAGAGGGCAAAATTATGGCATTGTTGAATGTCATCGTCATGGCATAGTGACATCAACGACAGCGTTGGTGAATGCTGAAGGTATTGAGCATGCTGCACAATTATGCAAGGAGCTACCTCATCTTGGTGTCGGGCTTCATTTTACATTGACTATGGGACAGCCGCTGTCTCCTATCCCTTCTTTAACGCGTAATGGGGTGTTAGGTAAATGGCTATGGCAAATGGCAGAGCAAGAGCAGTTACCTTTAGATGAGATACGAGTGGAGCTTAATGCACAATATCAGCGCTTTGTTGAGTTGTTTGGTTGTCCCCCCGACCATATAGACAGCCATCATCACGTGCATATGTTTAAACAAATTTTCCCCATCGTGGCAGAGTTTGCACAACAAAAAGCATTACCGATACGTGTTGATAGACTGTTGGCACAAAAAGAAAGTCTTAATACTCAAGGGGTTATTAGTAGTGATGGTTTTGATAGTCAATTCTATGGTGATGAAATCAGCCAAGCCTTGTTTTTAAAGACACTGGATGACGCTAAAGCACGTGGTGAACAATCGCTTGAAGTGATGACACATCCTGCTTTTATTGATAATCCTTTACGTGCGAGTGGTTACTGTTTCCAACGTTTAACGGAATTAGAGGTGTTGACGCAATCATCGTTAAAACAAGCGATTGCTGAGCGTGGATATCAATTAGGTACTTATCAAGATTTAATTTAATAATATTATCTCGTATTTTAAAAATATCCCAGAGTGTGTCTGTGAAATAATTTGCCTCTGTTATTGATAATGACAGAGGCTTTTTTTATAATTTAATTAAATCAATAATTAGAAGCTATAACCAATATTTGCAATAAAGCCATCAATAATTAATTTATTATCACTTAATTTATTCATTTTATAACGGCTGTTTTCATAGCCAACGGAAACAGAAAGCATATCGATAGGGTTAATGGTAACACCGGCTCCCCAGCTAAAAGCATTTTTCTTGATTATACTTTCAGGTACTTGTCTAGTATCTAAACCTTTAAATTCGATTTGAGCCATACCTGCCACACCATATACACTAATATAGTCATTGAGGCGTAGGGTTGGCCCCGCCATCACTGAATAATAGCGGGCATCAACATCTTTTATTAATTGTTTTAAAGGCTTATTTAAATCATATTCATTTTGCGCATAGGTAGCAATTGCCATAATACCTAGCTGTTGATTGAATTCTTGACGTATAGAAAGATTACCACCGCGCATAATACCTGATTGGCCGGCAATTTTTATTTGTGCATAACCTGCAGAAATTGTTGTTTTATCTAATGAGGTATTTTCATGTGCTTGAACGGTAGAAATAGAAAATATTCCACTGATAAATAATGCTGATAATAGTTGTTTTTTCATTTTTAATATTCCATTTACTTACTATTTAGAATGGTGAATTATAGTAATGACAATTGTTTAAATTGGAATAAAAAAAGATAAGTGAGATGAAATAGGTTTTTTTTATACAAAAATAATAATTTATTGGCGTGTTTGTTTTTATAAATAAATAGCGTTTATATCAATATAAAACGCTATTTTTAATTTTATTTAATACCTAAATTATTTATTTGTTGTTAGGTTATCTTGTTTATTAGTCGTATTAGTTGTAGCTGTCATCGTTGAGGTAGAGTGAGTTGCGACAGCGGTCGCTGAAGTATCATTGATAGAAGGCGTTGTATTGATATCAAAACATCCTCTTAACCATGAGACTAAGGCAATTAAAACCAATAATAATACCAGTAACCAACGTAACCAACGGTGGCGAGTTTTTGGTGATATTTTTGCAAGCGCCGCTCCGGCAGACGCTGCACTAGAGCCAGCAGTGACTTGTGCAACAGTCGGCGCTAAAGGTGTGGTACGAGGCCACCAAGTAATAATGGGTTTTCCATTAATGATATAGATGCTCTCTGCATCGGGTAGGGTTGAGGCGGTATCAAGCAGATGGCGCTCTTCATCGGTAATGCGTTGCTGTGAAGCAAGTAATGCCGTTTGCTCTTTAAGATTTTTTAAATCATCATCGAGAGCATCTCTTATCTCTTGGCGTTGTTGCTCTGACAATGCATTTAATGCCACTGGCTGACCGGATAATTCACCATACCATTCAATAGTATCTTCTGCGGTTTTTTGCGGGGTTGCAAACAAGGTGTGATATTTAGCAGGAAAGTGTTGTATCAGTAACTGTATTAATTGCTGTTGATGAGCTAAGGCAAAATCAGCACGAGTGGTATTGGTTGTTAATCGTGAAATGAGATCCATATGAGAGTGCCTTTATTGATAGCGAAAAGAAAATTATCAATCAACATGACTATCTAATCACTATAGCGCTTTTGTGTGCAAGAAGAAATCAAGGCCGCTATTTTTTATCCTTAATAAGAACACTATTTGGGCGACGTAATAGCGGTTATTAAGCTATCTGCGCAAATTGTTTCTAGATCTTCTCTATCGTCAGTATTAGCCTAAATTCTGTTTGCTTGGTATCCATTTTACACCTTACGATAACGCGTTTCGGTAAAAATCGATGTGAGTCAACGAAAGCCAGCTTGCCTTTGGAGAGCTAAAAATCATTGATATAGCACATGGAGGATCTCGAAACTAAAAGGTAAGGTGGCTGACGAAAACACACAATCCCCTTCTTTTTCTCGTTTAGGGAATTTTTACCTCTCTTATGTTGATACAACAGCAGGTTTTTGATGACAAATAAAATCGATAATAACCAATTACTTCATGATGTGACCCGTTACTGGAATATCCGCGCTGAAAGCTATAGTGCTGCCAACCAGCAAGAGTTATTAAGTGAAAAACAACAAAAATGGCGTCAGTTATTGTTAAGCCATGTCAAAGAAGGGGAGACATTAAAGGTTCTTGATATCGGTACGGGGCCGGGATTCTTTGCTATTTTATTAGCGTTGTCGGGCCACCAAGTCACTGCAATTGACGCCACGCCTGGGATGTTGCTTGAGGCTAAAAATAACGCCAGCCAACATAATGTTTCTATTAACTTTGTTTGTGGTGATGTGCAAGATCTTCCCTTTGGCGATGAACAATTTGATTTGGTCGTCAGCCGTAATGTGACATGGAATTTAAAATCACCCTGTGAGGCTTATCAAGAGTGGTTTCGCGTATTAAAACCTGGGGGAAGCTTAATTAATTTTGATGCCAATTGGTATTTACATCTGTTTGATGATGAATATTGGCAAGGTTTTCTTGCTGATAGAGAGCGAGCGGCGCAAAAGCAAGTTGCTGATCACTATGTTAATACTGATACAAAAGAGATGGAAAGAATTGCTCGCCAATTACCATTAAGCCAAGTTAAGCGTCCACAGTGGGATATTAATACACTACTAGATATCGGTTTTATTCGTTATAGCGTGGATATTCGTATTGGTGATCACGTTTGGGATGAAGAAGAAAAAATTAATTACGGCTCAACCCCTATGTTTATGATCCATGCTCAGAAAAATAATCGATGAGAATGATAAAAGGAAAATAATGTGAAACCTCTATTTACAGTTATTCCTACACTATTATTAACATTGGCGTGCGTATTTCCTGCTTTTGCCAATCAAAGTAATAATATATTGGATTATGCCAGTACAAAAGATATCCGTGATATTAACCCCCATCTTTATTCCGGTGAAATGGCCGCACAAAACATGGTATTTGAACCTTTGGTTTTAAATACCGATAAGGGTGTTGCACCTTATTTAGCACAACGCTGGGAAATTTCTCCTGATGGTAAAAGTTATACCTTTTTCTTGCGCCAAGACGTTACATTTAGTGATGGCGAACCTTTTAATGCGCAAGCGGTAAAACTTAATATTGAGGCTGTATTAGATAATTATCAGCGTCATGCATGGCTAGAATTGGTACGTCAAATCGACAGTGTCGAGGTTATCGATCAGTATACTGTTAAGCTAAATTTAAAAAATCCCTATTATCCAACCTTAACTGAACTTGGCTTAACTCGCCCATTTCGTTTTATTTCACCTAAATCATTTATTAACGGTAAAACTAAAACAGGGGTGAGTCATTATATTGGTACGGGGCCTTGGGTGCTCACGGAACATAAGAAAGATCAATATGCTGAATTTAAGGTTAACCCTCATTATTGGGGGCAAAAACCAGCATTAACTGGGGTGATGTGGCGAGTGATCCCCGATAGACAGACAATGCTATTATCCTTACAAAAAGGAGATATTCAGCTAATTTTTGGTGCAGATGGCGACATGTTAGATATGGACTCTTTTGACGCATTAATGGCATCTGATAAATTTAAAACACAAATGAGTGCACCTATTGCTTCTCGTGCTATTGTGCTCAACAGTAGTCGCCCTATTACTTCAAGCCAAAAAGTACGCCAAGCATTAGAGTATGCCGTTGATAAAGAAGGGATTGCTCAAGGTATTTTAGCGGGAAGTGAAAAAGTCGCTGATACATTAATGGCAAGAAGTGTACCTTATTGCGATTTTGATTCACCAACTTATATTTATCAACCGGAAAAAGCTGCCTCGTTATTAGAAGAGGAAGGCTGGCTATTACCTGCGGGTAAAACAGTGCGTGAAAAACAGGGAAAACCGTTGCAGTTATTGCTCTCTTATAATGTGAATAATGCGGTTGAAAAAGAGATAGCCGAACTATTGCAAGATGATTTTAAGAAAATTGGCGTGGCACTGACGGTATTAGGGGAAGAGAAACAGGCCTTTTTAGATAGACAGAAAAGTGGTGATTTCGATTTACAGTATTCTCTTTCGTGGGGAACACCTTACGATCCCGCCTCTTTTGTCTCATCCTTTAGAATTCCAGCTCATGCTGATTACCAGGGACAGAAAGGGTTAGCCAATAAAGCACAATTAGATGCGATGATTGGCGAGTTGTTGATTACGCCAGATGAACATCGCCGTCAGACATTATATCAACGCTTATTTACCTCATTAGCGGAGCAAGCCGTCTATATACCATTAACCTATTCGCGTACTAAAGCGATTTACCGTAGTGAATTGGAAAACGTTAGTTTTAATCCATCTCAATATGAAATACCTTTTGAAAAGATGCGTTTTAAAGCCGAATAACCGATTAATTTAAGAGGTTACTTCAATATGGCACTGATCCGGTGCCATATTGGTTAAAGCAGATGTTACGTTATCTATGTTGGCGCCTATTGGCGATATTGCCACTAGTGTTGATTATTTCGTTTATTGCCTTTGTTTTGCTGAATTTAGCACCGTCTGATCCGGCAGAAGTGGCTTTGCGTGTTAACGAAATTGTACCGACGCCCGAAGCGATTGAAGGTATGCGCCGTGAGCTTGGTTTAGATAAGCCTTTTTTCACACGCTACTTTTTATGGCTTGTAGCGGGATTTCAACTGGATTTTGGCACCTCTTTTTTGACCCGAAAACCGGTGATACAAGAGATGTTAACTGCTCTCCCCCCCACGCTTTGGTTAGCGGCTACCGCATTATTATTTACGCTTATTATCGCGTTGCCTTTAGCCTTATGGTGTGTGGCAAAACCACATAGCTTGATAGACAAAAGTATTCGGCTGATTGTTTTTGTGTTAACCGCAATTCCTAATTATTGGTTAGGGTTGTTGTTAATTTGGGCGGTGGCGGTTCATTTAGATTGGTTACCTGTCAGTGGTATGTTGACACCACAATCGGTCATTTTACCGGCATTTGCACTCTCTTTAGGTTATATCGGTACTTATTTACGTTTGTTACGGGGCGCAATGCTTAATCAATGGCATCAGCCTTATGTATTTTATGCCCGAACAAGAGGATTACCTGATAAGCTGATTTTGCGTCGCCATATATTACGTAATTCACTTGCTTCTGCGCTGACGGCGCTAGGAATGAGTATTCCGAAACTTATCGCGGGCACGGTCGTGATCGAGAATATTTTTGCATGGCCTGGGGTGGGGCGACTGTGTATTAGTGCTATATTTGGACGCGATTATCCGATGATACAAGCTTATATTTTAATGATGTCATTGTTATTTCTCTTTTTTAATTTTCTGATAGATATCATTCAGATGAAAGTCGATCCTCGTCTAAGGCGGTAACAATGTGGCGGTTATTCTGGCAACGACTTGCGCAAGATAAAAGTGCACAACTCTGTTTATTGGTGATGGTTATTATTACTATCGCCGGAATAGGTGCACCTTGGTTTGCACCTCATGATCCCACTTTAACATCGATACGCTTAAAATTTCAGCCAATCAGCTTTCACTATCCATTGGGTACAGACAATTTAGGGCGTTGTGTATTTTCACGTTTACTCTTTGGTATTCGAACCACCGTTTTTTATGCCATTTATGCGATGAGTATAACACTGCTGATCGGTTGGCTAATGGGGATGTTGGCGGGCTATTTTCACGGTAAAACGGATACAGTGATTATGCGTTTATGTGATGTGGTATTGTCATTTCCTGCGGAAATTATGATCTTAGCCTTAGTGGGCATAATGGGGCCTGGAATAGGTAACATCTTGATTGCGGTGATCTTGGTTAAATGGGCTTGGTACGCCAGAATGATACGAGGCATTGTTCGACAATATTCACATCGTCACTATATTGCTTATGCCCAAGTGATTGGCGCACCACCAACACATATTTTACGACGCCATTTATTACCCGTGACATTAGCTGAAACTATCGTTTTAGCCTCAAGTGATATTGGTAGTGTTATTTTAATGATCTCTGCTCTTTCATTTCTGGGGTTAGGGGTACAGCCACCCACCCCAGAATGGGGCAATATGCTGAGTGAAGCAAAAAATGTCATGGTATTACATCCCGAACAAATGCTACCTGCGGGGATAGCGATTACGGTTGTTGTTACTGCATTTAACTTTTGGGGCGATTTTTTACGTGATGTGTTCGACCCCGATAATCGTCAATCAGTCGGGGATAAATATGAACAATTTACTGACGCTTAATCAAGTCTCAATCTATGATCCTCACAGCGAAAAAAAGCGGGTAGATAATCTCTCCTTTAGCCTTAAACAGGGGCGAACGTTAGCTATTGTCGGTGAGAGTGGTAGTGGTAAAAGCTTAATCAGTAAAGCCATTATTGGCTTACTTCCAAGTACACTTGCACTATCGGGAGAAATTTTTTTTGATGAAAAGCCCCTTCATTTATATTCAGAGCAACAACGGCGTGCCCTATTAGGGACATCGCTAGGTATGATTGTGCAAAACGGCATGAGTGCTTTTGATCCGTTGATAAAAATAGGCAAGCAAGTCAGCCAAACTTTAATTTACCATTTTTCTTATACTAAATTGCAAGCATTCAATGCCACTAAACAAGCATTGGACGAGGTGTTTGAGCATCAATCTTTAATGATTATGCAGGCATTTCCTCACCAATTAAGTGGGGGGGCAATTACAACGTGTGATGATTGCCATGGCTTTGGCGTTATCACCAAGGTTATTAATTGCTGATGAACCTACTACCGCATTAGACGCTCCCTTGCGCAGAGAAATATTACAGCTATTGCAACGTATCACGATATCTAAAAACACCACCTTAATTTTTATCTCTCATGATCTAGGATTAGTCAGTCAGATTGCTGATGATATTTTAGTGATGAAAGAGGGAAAATTAATTGAGTTTGGTGACAAAAACAGCGTATTAGATACACCTAAGCAAGCCTATACCCGTTATTTAATTGAGGCTAGAGCTAAGCTTTCCCAACGTTTTGCACAGGTACTTTATGCTCGGTGATCAGCATGAAACGGCGATAAACAACAAGAGGATCGAATGCTATTACGAGTAGACAACGTCAGTAAATATTATTATCAAAAAGGGGCGCGCTTTTTTAAAGAAAAAGTGACTATTCTCGATGCGCTCTCTTTTAATATACAAAAGGGTGAAGCTTTCGGGTTAGTTGGAGAAAGTGGCAGTGGAAAAAGTACCCTTGCACGGTTAATCAGTGGCTTAGAATTACCTGATCAAGGGACTATTTATTTAAATGATAAGCCAGTGACGAAACGATGTTATCGACAAGGGGTAATAAGTATTGTGTTTCAGGATCATATCGCTTCAGTCAATCCGACTTTTACAGTGGGTGAAATGATTGCTGAACCTATTAAACTGATTAATCCGACTCTTCGTCATAACGAGTTAGAAACAATTATTTTTTCTTTTTTAGAGAAGGTGCAATTACCTAAAAGTTGTTATCAGCGTTATATTTTTGAATTGTCTGGTGGGCAAGCTCAACGAGTTTGCTTATGTCGTGCGTTAGCATCTTACCCACAACTAATTATTTTAGATGAGGCAATAAGCTCTCTCGATATACCTACACAAGTTGAAATATTGGATTTATTAAAATTATTAAAAGAGGAACTCCAATTATCCTATCTTTTTATTAGTCATGATATTCAAACAGTGACTTATTTTTGCGATAAAGTCATGTTCATTTTACAAGGTCAACAAATTGAATTATGCGAGATAAATAAATTAAGTACTGTTACTCATCCTTATGCTAAAAAACTAATTCAATCTGTTATTTAATCAACAAGCAATAATGTATTATCGCATCATTGCTTGCTATATTTACTCTATTTAGAGATTATTCATTAAATGCGTTTGAATAGCGTTGGCATCATTTGCAGCATTAAAATCAATACCAAAATTCAGTGTCCCATCTTTAAGTTCAATACTACGAGGTGACGCTTTAGAGCAGGTAATATTCTGTATTTTCTCTTTTACGGTTTCTTGTGCTATTTTCGAGCTTTCACAGGTATTAATGACACCTTTTAACCCTTCACTGCAATAACCATCAATACCTGTTGTTTTTAGATCCTCAACAGTAAATGCCGACCAATCAAACGCAACTTTTATATTAGCATCACAGCTTTTATTTAAGTCTACAACACGGGATTGAATATTTTCTTCAAATTTCTGTTGTAATTCTCTTTCTGCCAGTGTGGCTGAAAAAGCCGAAGAAGTGATAAGAAGTAAAGAAAGACTGATAGCAATATTTTTCAACATAATTTAATACTCCAAAAATGAATATATAACTAAAGATTAGTCTATTAAAAATAAAATGATTGAATATGATAAAAATAGAAAAATGGTTGTTTTTAACATATTACTCTTTTTAAAAATAAATTTTACTATTAGTTAGGTATATTTTAATAACATCCTATATTGATAGTGATATTAATATGTTAACCACGGTTTTTATTCTCATTGATAGCTAAATGTTCGTTTGTTTTATAACGAACATAATCGTTTCAGTTCGCTATTAAAATGGTGAACAAAGCGAAATAAATAAATTTCTTTCTAAATCAATGTATTAAATTATTGATGTAGATCTGCATCACAAACTAATCCTATTGTGATTGTTTTTTCTCCATGCTCGAATTAACTTGCTAACTCGAAGTAGCAAAAATTAGCATAGCGTTAGCAAATGATGAGGGTTCGCATGGAACAACAATATTTTATTGGCGTTGATGTTGGCTCAGCCAGTGTCCGTGCAGCAGTATTTGATAGCTTTGGAAAGCGTTTGGGCTTTTCAGTGCGTCCAATTGCACAATTTCGCCCGAAAACGGATTTTGTCGAGCAATCTTCCGCTGATATTTGGCAACAAGTATGCACCACTGTAAAAGAGTCGGTGAAATTATCGGCCATCGATCCTCTCCATGTGAAGTCTATTGGTTTTGATGCCACCTGCTCTTTAGTGGCCGTTGGTAAAGAAGGGCAAGCACTTTCGGTTTCACCCAGTAATAAACCTGAGCAGGATATTATTATGTGGATGGATCACCGGGCAGTACAAGAAACAGTGACCATTAATCTGACTAACGATCCCGTTTTGCGGTATGTCGGGGGCGAAGTGAGTATTGAAATGGAATTGCCTAAAATTCTATGGTTAAAAAATCACTATCCGGAGCGTTATAAACATGTCTGGCGATTCTTTGACTTAGCTGATTTTTTAGTGTGGAAAGCAACCACTGCTGATGTTGCCAGTATCTGTACATTAACGTGTAAATGGAACTATTTGGCACACCAAGGGCATTTTAGTGAAAGCTTGTTAGCTGATGTTGGTTTGGATGAATTATTAGAAAAAGTACCACAAACTATTTTGGCTTTAGGTGAATCGGCCGGATGTTTAACTACCTCTGTGGCTGAGGCTTTTGGATTACATACTGGCGTCATAGTTGCTAGTGGCATTATTGATGCTCATGCGGGTGGGTTGGCGTTAACCGCATCACAACCTGAGGGAAGTTTGGCCATTATCAGTGGTACATCTAACTGCCATATGATTGTCAGCCAATACCCGATTATGGTGCCCGGTGTGTGGGGGCCTTACTTTGGCGCAATGTTACCAGAGTTATGGCTAAACGAAGGGGGGCAAAGTGCTGCCGGTGCGCTCGTTGAATGGTCTATCCGCCGCCATGAGTCATGGGCTGACTTAGAACAAGAAGCGAAAGAAAAAGGTGTTAGTTACTATACCTTATTAAACCAAGCCGTCGCTGAATTGGAAGAAAATGAACCTTATCCAACAGCACAATTTCATGTTTTAGCTGACCATCATGGCAATCGCTCTCCACGTGCTAATCCTGCCGCCAAGGGAATGGTCAGCGGATTAACCCTTGAAAGTGGTCGAGTTGCCTTGGCTCGTTATTATCTTGCGACACTGCAGTCTATTGCCTATGGCACTCGCCATATTATTGACACCCTTGAAGATGCAGGGCACCAAATTAATCGCCTTGTTATGTGTGGGGGGGCGACCAAAAATCCACTGTGGTTACGTGAATATGCCAATGCAACAGGTCGTGAGATCCATTTAGCACAAGAAGAAGATGCGGTGAATCTAGGGGCTGCTTTATTAGGTGCCGTGGCATGTAAAGCCTTTGATAACTTTTCTCAAGCAGCAAATACCATGGTACGAGAAGGCGGCGTTATTACACCCGATAGTGACACCTTTGCTTTCCATCAAGCGAAATACCAAGTTTATTTACAGATGTATCAAGATCAGCAGCGCTATAACGACATGATGGCAGATTGCTGACCATAAATTTTTCCGATTATGAATCGAGTTTACCTTACCAGGGATATCTTATGTTGAACTTAAATCTACCAAAATTACCGGACGTTATCAGTGCAGAAGCTAATGAGATCCTGATGGTCACTAACGCAGACTTACGTGAGCCTGCAAACGTAACATGCTGGCCTGTGCAGAAAAAATTTGAAGATAAGCTAGCCGCTGCATTAAAAGCACAAGGTTACACCATGAAACGTGCACATAAAATTGATGAAGCACGAGGCCATGGTTTTATCAGTAGTCAGCGTGAAGGTTGCGATATGTTTGCGGCTATCGATCCTGATGCACCCGTTATTGTGCTATTAACCGCATGGCAATACTCACACCATATTGCCTCTTCATTAGCGCATCATCGCGGGCCAATTCTGTTGCTGGCTAATTTTGATGGTACATGGCCGGGGCTAGTTGGCATGTTGTGTTTAGCGGGGACGTTAACCAGTTTAGGTAAAAATTATTCACGCTTATGGTCAGAAAATTTTGACGATACATTTTTTATTGATGGCTTAGCAACATGGTTGAAATATGGTTATGTAAATCATCAGCTTAGCTATCTTAAAGAAGTTGCGCCAACACACAGGGTAATGGCGACAGAAGCTGGCGAAGTGGGTCGAAAAGTCGGCGAATATATAATTAAAAATAAAGAAATAATAGGTTTGTTCGATACATTCTGTATGGGAATGATTAATGGGGTCTTCCCACAACAGGCAATGATCGATATTGGTATGCCCATTGAATCACTCTCTCAATCTGCATTATTGGTCGAAATGGCAAAAGTACCTGATGCATTAAGAGAAGAGTGTGTGCAATGGTACGAAAATAATGGCATGACGTTTAAGTTTGGTACAGATGATAAAACTGAACTGACTCGTGAACAGGTGAAAGAGCAGTGTGCCATGATGATTGCAATGGCGCGTTTCGTTAAACGCTTTGGCTTAACCGCTGTAGGCGTGCAATATCAGCAAGGATTAAAAGATTGTTGTCCTGCCTCTGATTTTGCCGAAGGTGCAATTGGGTCAACGGCACGCTTCCCGTTACCGGATGAAAATGGCGACATTATCAGCCCTAACACACCGATCCCTTGTATCAACGAAGTCGATATGGGTACAGCTATTCCACAAACGATGTTATGGCGTTTATTAACCTCGTTAGGCTTGCCTGCAGAAACAACATTACACGATATTCGTTGGGGGAGTGAGTATCAGGGAACCTTCTACTGGGATATGGAAATTTCCGGCTCTGTGCCTTTTGAACACCTTAAAGGTGGGATCAAAGGCGCAACAGGTTACCGTCAGCCACCTATGTTTTTCCCTAAAGGGGGATCAACTATAGCGGGTCAAGGTAAAGCAGGGCGTTTGTTATGGGCACGTGCACACTATCAAGGTACAGATGTGATTATGCATATTGGTACAGGTATGGCGGTGGAATTACCGGAGGCAGAGTTTGAACGTCGCCGTCGAGCCACTAACTACGAATGGCCATTACTCAACTGTACTTTAGATGGTGTAACTCGTGATGATCTTATGGCGGGACATCAAAGTAACCATATTACAGTGGCTTATGTTGATGACGATAAATTGGCGTTTGTGCTACAAGCCTTTGTTGCTCAAGCACTGACTCAAGGTATTCAAGTGAAAGTGGCAGGTGATGCCATTAACTTACTGTAAGGAATTTATAATGAGTCAGCAAAAATACGTTGGTGTTTGGCCTGTGATGCTCACTCCTTTTGATACTAAAGGAGAGATTGATTGGGCGTCATTAGAGCGCCTTGTCGATTGGTATATCGATGCGGGCGTACATGGGTTATTTGCCGCCTGTCAATCAAGCGAAATGTTTTATTTGAGTGATGAAGAAACACAAGCACTCACCCGCTTTATCGTTGAAAAAGCGGATGGAAGAGTACCTGTTGTTGCTTCTGGTCATACGGCAACGGCCTTAAGCCAGCAAAAAGAACAATTGCAGGCAATGGCGAGTACCGGCGTTGATGGCGTTATTATGATCAGTAATCGCTTAGCGCAAGTGGGTGAGTCTGATGATAAGGCGCTGGAAACACTACAATCCTTAACCCATGCTGTACCTAAAGAGATTGATTTGGGTATTTATGAATGTCCTTATCCTTACAAACGCTTGTTATCTGAAGAGATAGTAGAATGGTGCGCACAAAGTAATCGCTTTACCTTTATTAAAGATACTTGCTGTTCTCTTCCTCTCATAGAACGTCGCTTAGCATTATCAAAAGGAAGTCGTTTGCATCTAGCCAATGCTAATAGTCAAACCTTATTAGCGTCATTCCAAGCAGGATGCCAAGCATATAGTGGTGTTATGGCTAACTTCCACCCCGAACTTTATGTCTGGCTGTATGAAAATTGGCAGGATAAACCAGAGCAAGCTGCGCTATTAGCTGATTATTTATCAACAGCTGCGATGACTGAAACGCTGGATTATCCTGCCTGCGCTAAATATCATCAGCGCCTGATCGGCAATTTCGCGACACTGGTTTGCCGCTCTCGTAATAGTAGTCAGTTTGAAAACTCATTTTTCCCTTCTGCTGTTAATAGCATGACGGCATTGGGTGAAAATATGAAGAAGTGGCTTTCGTTAAATTAATTTAGGACACAGGAGTAGGAATATGCCTTTCGTGATGAAGGAAACCCAGTTTGTGCTGGATAATGCACATTCACTTTTTAATCACTGCCATGCTTCAACGATTGTGCGTGTGCCTAACTCTGAGCGTTTATTAACCGCTTTTTTTGCTGGCGATAAAGAAGGTAGCGGTAATACCGCTATTTGGTTGGCGATAAAAGAGGGAAATGATTGGCAACCCGCTCAACCTGTGGTTAAAAATCCAGGTGTTGCGCACTGGAATCCAGTTTTACATGTTGACCCATCAACAGGTAATATCTGGCTGTTTTATAAAACGGGTCCTGATGTACATAGTTGGACGACCCAATACGTTATCTCGAAGGATGGCGGAAATAGCTGGAGTTTACCAAGTGAATTGGTTTCGGGTGATGTAACACCTAGAGGTCCTGTGAAAAACAAAGTATTAGTGATGTCAAACGGCGAGTGGTTAGCACCGGGATCGGTGGAGGATGATCGATACTGGGATGCGTTTGTCGATATTTCTAGCGACAATGGTCAACACTGGCAGCGAGTGGATATTCCGATTGCCCATCATCAAGGAGGGCAAGCGGAGCATGAAATCTGGCAAGGGCTAAAGGACGATGCCTTGTGGGAGACTGATCTACAACGTGTTTTTCAATGGGATGGCGTGATACAACCAACACTATGGGGATCTCAGCCTGGACATGTGCATGCCATGATGCGCAGTACGCGCGGTAAAATTTATCGTAGCGATTCAACGGATTATGGGCGCAGTTGGTGTCCGGCTTATGCAACAACCTTACCAAATAATAATAGCGGCATTGATGTCGTCTCCTTCGCAGATGGTCTGTTGGCATTGGTATATAACCCGAATTCAGGCAACTGGAGTCGTCGTTATCCTATCTCTGTCAGTCTTTCATCCGATAATGGCAGTACTTGGTCTGAACCATTCGATTTACTCGATGGGGAAGGCGAATTTTCATATCCGGCTATTATTGCTGAAAACAATACCCTACATGTGACTTTTACTTGGAACAGAAAAAACATTGTTTATCAGCAGTTAATAGCTACTCAATAAAAATGTGGAGAAAGGGTTTTATGAAAAAGAGTCTACTCGCAGCGTTGGCGCTTACGATGACATTGGGCATGGGGAATGCTGTAGCCCAACAGTTAACGTATCCTACTAAAAATATTGATGTGGTTATCCCAAAAAACCCGGGGGGAGGTACTGATACTTCTGCACGGACTATCATTGAATTTGCTAAAGATGTGATGCCAGCAGGGCGTATCTTTGTACCGGTTAATAAACCCGCAGGTAATGGTTTAACTGGGTTAATTGAAGTGGCAAATGCGCGTCCTGATGGCACTAAATTAGTCATGACGACGGTTGAATTAGCGATGTTCCCACATCAAGGTAAGTCACCCGTGACCTATAAAGACTTTACCCCGATTGCGACAACGATTGCTGATCCGGTTGTGCTCGTGGTGAATGCTAATTCACCTTATAAAACATTGGAAGAATTTATTGCCGGAGCAAAAGCGAACCCTGGTACATTAAAAATTGGTAACTCAGGTATGGGAGCTATTTATCACCTCGCGGGGGTGAATATCGAACGTACTACGGGAACTAAGTTTAATCATATACCTTATAATGAAGGTACAGGCCCCTCTATTGCGGCATTAGTGGGCGATCATATCGATGGCGTATTAACCACACCCGGTGCGGTTAAATCACAAGTTGATGCGGGTATTTTGCGTGTTCTCGGTGTGATGGATGAACGTCGTTTCCCTCTTATTCCGGATGTTCCAACCTTTAAAGAAGCCTTAAATCTCGATACCAACGTGAAAATGCGCGCATGGGCTGTATTAGCTACAACAGCAGGTGTGCCTGATAACGTTAAAAATGAGTTAGTGGGGGCATTTTCAGAAGTGGTTCAAAAACCAGAATATCAAGAAGCATTGAAAAAACAAGGTATTATGCCAGTATTTATCGTCGGTGACGATGCGTATCAAATGATGAAAGAAGATCATGAGATGTATGCTGAATTAATCTCAGCCACCCTAAAAAAATAACCTTTCTATAATAAACCACCCTATCCGCAAGTCGGATAGGGTCGGGGAGATCCCGACATGACTAAAATCAATACAATCATCGGTGCGATTTCAGTAGCTTTTGGGCTACTTATTATCTATCTCTCCCGTGATATGAGTATGTTTGATGAATATGGTGTACCTGGGGAGCGTTTTTGGCCTTACGGTTTAGCCATCTTATTTATTTTACTGGGGATTTTTCAATGGATAGGTGTCGTGGTTGATAAAATTAAACATGTACACCAGTCCGTAGATTTAAGTTCGACCGCAGTTAAGCGTGCTTATGGCTTAGGCATTTTTATGCTGCTATATGCAACAGGTTTATATCTATTTGGCTTTATTGTTCCATCATTGCTTCTTATCCCAATCATTATGTGGTTGATGAATGAGAGGAAACCTATTGCCATGGTGGTGATCCCGATTGTGATTGTAGCCGCGGTTTATGTTTTCTTTGACATTATTTTTAATTCACCTCTGCCAACCTCTGTCTTTTTTGAGTAAGCGGTAAAGGAGCCTTGGTATGGAAATTTTAGATGCTTTAATGGTCGTTTTTAGTTTAGAAACGATAACAATGATCCTGTTAGGGGTTTTCGCGGGGATTATTATCGGCGCATTACCGGGTTTAACAGTGAATATGGGCATTGCACTGTTACTCCCACTGACTTACTCCTTTCAAGGAATGACGGGGATCTTATTATTATTGGGAATGTATTGTGGGGCTGTTTATGGTGGCTCCATTACCGCAATATTAATTAGTACACCGGGTACACCTGCATCTGCAGCCACCGTCTTAGATGGCTATCCGATGGCTAAAAAAGGTGAAGCAGGGCGAGCATTAGGCTTATCAACCATGGGGTCGATGTTTGGTGGTGTATTTAGTACTATCGCTTTAATTGTTATTGCTCCTCAATTGGCAAAAGTGGCGACGGGATTCTCTGCTGCTGAATATTTTGCTCTTGCGGTATTTGGCATAAGTATTATTACCAGTGTATCATCGCAATCGATTGTGAAAGGATTAATGGGGGGCGCGATTGGTCTTGCAATTGCCACTATCGGGCTTGATCCTATGACAGCAGGGCCACGTTTTACGTTTGATACCGTGTATCTTATGGGGGGCGTCTCGTTTATTCCAATCCTCGTGGGACTCTTTGCATTTTCTCAAGGCTTGATTAGCTTTGAAGAAGAGTATCGTGAGCGCAAGCAGAAGAAAAGCGAGAAAATTAATGCCCGTATTCATCGTGTATTACCTACGTGGCTCGATTTTAAACGTGTTTTACCTACCTATTTTCGTTCATCAGCGATAGGAACGGCTATTGGTGCTATTCCTGGGACTGGGGGAGATATTTCATCTTTTATCTCGTATAACGAAGCAAAACGTTGGTCAAAACACCCTGAAGAATTTGGAAAAGGATCACCCGAAGGGGTTTCAGCACCGGAAGCGGGGGCTAACTCGGTGACGGGTGGCACCATGGTACCTCTAATGACTTTAGGTATTCCCGGTGATGGCGCAACGGCGATTATTATGGGAGCTTTTATGGTGCAAGGATTAGCGCTAGGGCCACAGTTATTTACGGATAATCCCGTTGAAGTGAACAGTATTTTTATCGGCTTAATGATGGCGAATATTTTTCTCGGTATCTTAGGCTTCTTGTGTATGAAACTGTTTGTACGTGTGATGGATGTACCAAGAAGAGTATTAGTACCCATTATCTTTGTGTTGTGTAGTGTGGGGGCTTATTCAGTTAACCATAGCATCATTGATGTTTTTGTGATGATGGGGGCAGGATTACTGGCTTATATTATGATTAAGCTCGATTTTTCGATGTCTCCGGTGGTGATAGGTATTATCCTTGGGCCGATGGCAGAATCTAACTTACGCCGTGCTTTAATGATGTCTCAAGGGGATTTATCGATTCTCTATACACGACCTATTACTGCGACATTCCTCGCTATTGCACTATTAACACTGCTGTTACCTATTGTCGGACCTGGGTTAAAATCAATGTGGAAAAAATGGCGTAGTCAATCTGCTTAATAAAGGTTAATCCGCCCTCATTGTTAGCAAAATGAGGGCAATATCAATGACGGAACATTAATGGCAAAAACAGTTGAACAAATTGCAAATGATCTGAATTTATCTATCACCACAGTGCGATTAGTACTCAATGGTAAAGGTGATCAATATCGGATCAGTGCAAAAACCCAGAAAAAAATTGCTGATTATGTCGAAGTTTTTGGTTATACCGTTAACCATGCGGCAAGAAGCTTAAAACTCAATAAAACAGATACCTATGGTCTGGTTATTCCTCGGCTGTCCAACCCCTTCTTTGCTGCTTTAGCGGAAAAGTTAGAGATGCATTGTCACCAGATTGGTTGCCAGCTGATGATAAGTTGTACCTATGGTGATATTAAAAATGAAAATAAGCTCG
This sequence comes from Proteus sp. MB838, assembly GCF_054767435.1. NCBI lineage: Bacteria > Pseudomonadati > Pseudomonadota > Gammaproteobacteria > Enterobacterales > Morganellaceae > Proteus > Proteus sp. MB838. Next base: position 91,147 of record NZ_BAABMO010000001.1, on the reverse strand, counting down.
TAAAGTCTATGGATGAGCGTAATGTTGATGGGATTTTTATTGTTTCAGCGAGTCGAAAAAATCAGCAACATCACGTTAAACATCGTCAAAAGCCTTTAGTGTTCTTAGATAGAGATTTTTCTGTTAGTAATGCAATTTGCGTGGCGTCTGATAACTGTGATAGTGGTGCACAATTAACGAAAGCGATGATACAGCAAGATGCGCCAATCCACTTTTTTGCCGGTGATGCTCTTCTTCCTACTATTGCAGCTCGTTTGCGCGGTTATGTGCAGGCGATCAAAGCCCATTATGGTGATGAAAGCCATGTAACCGTTTCCTATGCAGAACATAACACCACCAAAGATGGTGAACAGATGATGAAGCAATATCTTGAACAACATCGGCAGATCCCCAGTCATTTTATTGCCTCATCACTGCCCATTTTAGAAGGCGTATTAAGTGCTATTCGCCAAACAGAAGGTGTTATTCCCGCACATATCAATATAGGTACTTTTGATGATCACGTTATGTTAAGTTTTTTACCTAATAATGTCTGGTCAATGAAGCAAGATGAAACCTTATTGGTAGAAAAAGCCTTTGAAATCATGACTGCTAAGATAGCAGGTAACGTAGTGAAAGCACCTCCATTAATTAAAACACAACTTATCAAACGCCTAATTGCAGGAGCATGAGTCAAATATCGTGATTATTCGCCTCACTTTGTGAGTAGAATAAGCTTTCTATTCGCCTCATTGGGGGGATATATGTGGTTAATGGCTATCCATTATCTTCTGATATGATGAATGTTATATCATCAGATATGCGACTTTAATGTAGGCTATGTATGAAAAAATATTTTCTTTTTTTTTAAAAGACCTTAAACAATCTTTAATATTAAGCATTATTGCTATTTTTTTTGTCCTTTATAGTGTTTTGATTGTTCGTTTTTTCCCTATTTCTATGGTCGAATACTATTAGTATCATTTGTGATTATTTGCTTAATATTTACCTTTCTTCCTATAAAGAAAGAAGGAAAGAGAAAATAATTATTTAGTCAGCGCTAGTGATCAGAAAATAAAAGAGAACTTAATGTAAATTTCGTGATCGAGTCGTTTTGATAATCAGTACAATGTATTGAGCACCTTTGGCGCTGGTGGACGTAGTGTAAGATATATTTTGCAAGATTAAATTTTTTATTATTGCAGCGATAATGGCCATTTTAATTTATGCGCTTTATGATCATTCTTTTGTATGGCTTGTCACGGTGTCATATTCTATTAAATCCCTAATGAAAATAGGGGCTCTTGATTATCTCTGGTTAGAGGCTCATAATTTAAGCAGATAGCTCCATTTTATTAATATAAAAGGATATTAAAGAAAGATGAACGATGATGTTGACCGATGTCCTGAGTGTCAAGTAAGGGCATACTATACGGATGATTTTGTCCGTGTTTACCAAGCCTATTCTACTACTATCGCTCAGAGCGCAGTCGCAAATGGTACTTTTGTTTCTCCCCCTTTTAGTATGACCCGTATGACTTGGGTAAAACCCTCCTTTCTTTGGATGATGTATCGCTCAGGGTGGGGGCGCAAAGATCCCAATCAAGCGTCTATTTTGGCTGTTGATATTACCCATGAAGGCTTTCAACAGATGCTAACACAAGGTGTGGTCAGTCATTTCGATCCAGACCACTATGTGAGTGCCAAAGAATGGCAAGAAGCAACAGAAACCAGTGATATTCGTATTCAGTGGGATCCTGAACGAGATATTTATCTTAATCGCTTAAGTTATCGCACTATTCAAATAGGGTTACGTAATCAAGCAGTAGAAAAATATTGCAATGAGTGGATTGTTAATATTACCGATATTACTGATAAAGTGCGTAAAATAGATACTTGTATTACTAATGGCGATCTAGATACTGCATATAGCTTACTTCCTATCGAGCAACCTTATCATTTTGCAAAATAATCTCGCCTAGAAAAACCCCGCCAATAGACTATGGGCGGGGTGATAAGACTAAACCTTCGCAAGTTGTGGGCGAACACCTAATGTATGGCAAATGGCGTAGGTCAATTCAGAGCGGTTAAGAGTATAAAAATGGAAATCTTTCACGCCCTCACGGCTTAAAATTTTCACCATATCAATAGCGATAGAAGCCCCAACCAGTGCGCGAGTTTCTGGATCGTTGTCTAAGCCATCAAACATTTTATGCATCCAACCGGGGATCTTCACATTGGTTAATCCGGCAAAACGTTTTAACTGTTTAAAATTGGTGACAGGTAAAATACCTGGAACAATTTCTACATCAATACCCGTTGAAACACAGCGATCACGAAAGCGTAAGTAACTTTCTACATCAAAGAAAAATTGTGTAATGGCTCGATTAGCGCCCGCATCCACTTTCTTTTTTAAATTAATAAGATCAGCCTGTGCGCTTTTAGCTTCGGGATGCACTTCTGGATAAGCAGCAACCGAAATATCAAAATCTCCTACATCTTTTAGTAAATGAACCAGATCAACGGCATACATATCTGGCTTCTGGCTGTTATCAGGTAAATCTCCCCGTAGCGCCACAATATGACGAATACCACTTTGCCAATAGTCTTGGGCAATATGCTGTAATTCTTCACGACAGGCATCAATGCAGGTTAAATGTGGTGCCGCCTCAAGGCCTGTACGCTCTTTTATATCTTTAATAATGGCATGTGTTCTATCTCGTTCACCTGAATTTGCACCATAAGTGACCGAAACAAAGCTAGGTTTTAAGGTATTTAGACGAGCCAGTGATTGCCAGAGTGTATTTTCCATCTCTTGTGTGCGAGGAGGAAAAAACTCAAAAGAAACTTGGATCTGGCCATCTAATTCAGCAAGATTTTGATTAAGCGCTTCATGCTGGCTTGCGTGATAAAAGCTCATACCTATACCTCATCAATCGTTGTGTCACATGTTGTTATTGTTATTCCGTTAAGTATCGCTACTTATTTACCCATCTAACCATTTAGACGTCTAGATGTAGATTCTCTTAATTCGGTTATTTAGTCAACAGTTATTCACCTTAGTTTCAATGAGGATAATTCAATCGGAAGAGGAGAAAATTTCATGTTGCACGATGACAACCTTAAATAACGTAAAGTCGCAGAAGGGATACGTTTGAAGATTTTCTTCTATAATAAAATTAACTCATTGATTGAATGGGAGTAGAAATGATCACTTGTAAACGTGTCTATGATGATAAAGACGGTAAGCATGAAGGTTATCGTGTATTAGTGGATAGATTATGGCCTAGAGGGGTGAAAAAGAGCGATTTTCATTATGATGAATGGAATAAAGCGCTCGCGCCTTCTACTGAATTAAGAAAATGGTTTCATGAAAATGGCGATTTCACACAATTTACGGCTCGCTATATAAAAGAATTAGAAGCAATACCGGAAAGTTGGCAACCACTATTGAAGGTAGCCAAAGAAAAACCATTAGTATTACTGTATTCCGCTAAAGATGAAAAACAGAATAATGCTGTGGTTTTAATGGAATTTTTGCAAAAACAGTGCAAAACCAGCTGAAGCAATTATCGATGGGTTTGTCAGGTGTAATGTCAATAGCATCATATGCGGCAATAAAAAAAGTGGCGCTATTATCGCGCCACAAAAATTGCTAATAAGAACATTGAACAGAGTCAGAGAATATTTTACTGCATTATGCTGTGTGCGTATTTGCCTCTAACCATTGCGTGATACGTTGTTTTTGTTCATCATTAAGCCACATACCAAGTTTGGTACGACGCCAAATAGCATCATCAAGATCAATCACCCACTCATGTTTAACTAAATAACGTAATTCAGCTTCGTAAAGATTATGACCGAAATTTTCGCCCATTCCGGCTAAATCAGTAATTCCTTCTAGCAACACTTCAGTATTGCTACCATAAGTGCGAGCAAAACGTAGTGCTAATGCTTCTGGTAACCAAGGATGACGTTGGCGAATAAGACGTGAATAGCCATCACGATCGTAACCTTCTAAGTTCCCCCCCGGTAATTGACCCTCTTTTGTCCACGCTTGACCCATATTAGGGAAATAAGCATTTAGCTTATCAACCGCGTGTTCACCGAGTTTACGATAAGTCGTTAATTTACCACCAAACACAGAGAGTAGTGGTGTTTTACCATTATCATCATGTACATCTAAGGTATAGTCACGAGTGATAGCTTGTGGCGAATCGGATTCGTCATCACATAATGGACGCACCCCTGAATAATTCCAGACGATATCGTCTTTGGTCAGTTGTTTCTTAAAGTGGTCGTTATAGACTTTTAATAAGTACTCAACTTCATTGTTATCAATAGCCACATCTTTTGGATCACCTTTGTATTCAACATCAGTGGTACCAATAATAGAGAACTCATCCATCCAAGGGATCACGAATACAATGCGGTTATCTTCATTTTGTAAGATATAGGCTTGGGGTTCATCGTGAGCACGTGGGATCACAATATGGCTACCTTTGATTAAGCGAATACCATAAGGTGATTTTAATTTTAACCCTTCATCGAATAATGTTTTAACCCAAGGACCGGCTGCATTCACTAATGCTTTTGCTTGATAGCGAGAAGTTTCACCGGTGCGTAAATCTTGTGCTTCCACCATCCATAAATCGTTTTCACGCCAAGCGCGCGTCACTTTGGTACGAGTACGAACTTCACCGCCACGACGAACGATCTCTTGCGCATTTAATACTACTAAACGAGCATCATCTACCCAACAGTCGGAATATTCAAAACCACGAGTTAATTCAGGTTTTAAGACAGAGTTTGCCCCGAATTTAATACTTTTACTGCCCGGTAAACTGACACGTTTGCCTAGGTGATCATAGAGGAATAAACCAATGCGGATCATCCATGCTGGGCGTAGATGAGGTTGATGCGGTAAACGGAAACGCATCGGAAATGCGATATGAGGTGCCAAACGCAATAAAACTTCACGTTCAGCCAATGCTTCACTGACTAAACGGAATTCGTAATGCTCTAAATAGCGTAAGCCACCATGAATTAATTTTGAGCTAGCAGAAGATGTTGCACTGGCTAAGTCTTGAGCTTCCAGCATTAATACTGAAAGGCCTCGGCCTGCTGCATCCGCCGCAATTCCAGCGCCGTTTATTCCGCCGCCGATGACAATCAAGTCTTTAGTTTCCATAACATCCTCCTAAGAATGCGCGAAACAATTCTTTAATGTTCGTTTTCGCTCATAATTGTAATGAATTTTGTTGGAAATGCCAACTATATAACCGATAAAAAACATTACTGCGTGATATAAATAACAATTTATTATCATATCCCTACATTTAGTGTGCTTATTAACTGAAAAGAACAAATGATGTTATTGATAAGAATAGGAAAGGGAATGGGGTTTGACAAAAGAATAAATAGGTAAAAAAAGCGGAAAATTTTAGGAAAAAGTACCCCGAAAGGTACTTTTTAATAGAGGGTTATCCTAGCAAAGCTCAAGCTGAACGTTATGTTGTTCAATAATTTTTTGAATGCCAGATGGTGGCTCTTGGTCGGTGAAAAGGTAATCAATCAGATTCATATTACCAAGATTGACCATCGCGTTACGGCCAAATTTAGAGTGGTCGGTCACTAGCATAACACAACGAGAATTTTCGATTATGGCACGTTTAGTGCGGACTTCATGGTAGTCAAATTCCAACAAAGATCCGTCCATATCAATACCACTTATCCCTAAGATGCCGTAATCAAGGCGGAATTGAGAGATAAAATCCAGGGTGGCTTCACCGACAATACCACCATCACGGGTACGCACTTCGCCACCCGCTAAGATCAAGCGAAAGTCTTCTTTATCCATCAATAAAGTGGCGACATTCAGATTATTAGTGACGATACGCAGATTTTTATGGTTAATCAGTGCATGGGCTACGGCTTCAGGGGTAGTACCAATATCAATAAATAGTGTTGCACCATCAGGAATTAAGCTAGCAACACGTTGGGCAATACGTGATTTTTCATCAGACCACATGATCTTACGGTCGTGGTAAGCGGCATTCACAGAGCTAGATGGTAATGCAGCGCCTCCATGATGACGTTGGATTTTGTTCTTTTCCGCTAATTCATTTAAATCACGTCGGATAGTCTGTGGGCTGACCTCAAAATGTTCCACCAATTCTTCGGTGCTGACATAGCCTTGTAAGCGTACCAGTTCGATGATGGCATCATGCCGTTGTGTTTGCTTCACAGGTGTCCCCTAAAGTTAAAAATATCATGTTAATTTTATTATGATTGACGAGATAATTGATGTCGATTATCCCACAAAGCCATCAATAAGCCGATAAGGAAGCCGGCAAAATGTGCAGCATTTCCGATAGAATCACCTAAAACGCCCATATAACCCGCGATTATCCACAATATGGAAAAAACAATTAAGCCGGTAGGAACACCGATCCCTTTTTCTGGAGCCCGCAAACCTGTTAAGCCAACATAGCTAATTAGCGCGTAAACAACACCAGAAAGTCCACCAAAGTTGGATTCTGCAAACAGTGATTGTGCCCAATTACTAAATAGCGCAGAAATGAGCATAATGACAAATAATTTGCCTGTACCCAGTTGTTTTTCTGTTTGGCTGGCTAAATACCACCACATCGCTAAATTAAAGGCGATATGCATGAGCGAAAAGTGAACAAATGCTGGGGTGATATAACGCCATAGTTCAAAATCGAGACTAGCATCGTATGGCCATGCAAGATGTAACATGACATTGTAATCGCCCACTATTTGCTGCCAGATAAAGACGAGCACACATAAAATAATGGTCAAAACCGTTAAAGGGCCTGATTGTTGCACCATGCTTTTGATTGAAAAAGCTGGGCGATATTGTAGACCCGTACGTTGAGGCGTACCTGTTTGCCAACTTGCCGCTTGGTAACGAGGGTGAAAAGGTTCACGAAGAAAGGTTTTTAGCTCACTTTCAACCTGATTGAGTTGTTGTTCGTTTTCCAACCAAAGGCTGACTTGTTGATTTTCTGTTTTTGCGTGGATCCGAACACCTTTTGTCGCCATATAATTGACGAACATATCAGCAAGTTGCGGGTTAGATAGTGTGATAATGTGGATCATTGAGAAACTCATCTGTAATTATTGCAGAGAAGTTATCGCTTGAGGAAACTCTCTTAGCCATGCTTCAAAACCGCCATTAATACTATATACGGTTTCAAAGCCCATATTGACCAGATATTGTGCTGCGCCTTGGCTACTATGACCGTGATAACACATCACCATCACAGGAACATCAAAATCCGCATCTTGTAGAAATTGGTTAAGCGTATCATTTGTTAAATGAAAAGCGCCAGTGGCATGACCAAGACGATAACTTTGCGGATCTCTTACATCAACTAAAATAGCCGATTGAGATACCCAAAATTGATAGGCTTGTTCAACACTAAGAAATTGAAAACTATCCATAATTGTCTTATTTATTATATTGTTAATTACATTGTTATGTTCTGAGCGAGAGAACGATATCACTATAATAACGTCAAATCAGTAAAGATGGCGTTACCTTTTGTAAATGATAATGGCATATACACAAATCCCCTAGGATATCTGTGCAGGTGAATATCAAAGGGGATTTGTAATAGAGGATCAGTAGTAGGAGTGATCACCACGTTGGTGTTCGGTTAAATCTTTCACGCCTTTTAACTCTTCTGGGAACAGGTTAAGTAGCTCTTTTTCGATACCATCTTTTAAAGTGACATCAATCATGGAGCAGCCATTACAACCACCACCGAATTGTAAGATAGCATAGCCATCTTCAGTGATTTCCATCAAGCTTACGCGGCCACCGTGACTCGCTAACTGTGGGTTGATTTGTGATTGCAGTACATATTCAACACGTTCAATTAAAGGCGCATCGTCAGCCACTTTACGCATTTTTGCATTAGGTGCTTTTAATGTTAATTGTGAGCCTAATTGGTCTGTGACAAAGTCAATTTCTGCATCTTCTAAGAAAGGTGCACTGATGTCATCAACATAAGCAGAAAGTTTTTCAAATTTAATTTCTGTGTCGTTCGGCTCTACTGCATCGGGTGGACAGTAAGAAACGCCACACTCAGCGTTAGGTGTTCCTGGGTTAATGACAAAAACACGGATTTGAGTATTGGGTTCTTGATTAGCCAATAGTTTGGCGAAGTGTGCCTGTGCGGCATCAGTAATAGTAATCATATCGTCTTGCTCAATAGTTGACTGTTCTGGTTGGTTATCATACGCCCAATTGACGGTTAACTACAAGGTTCGGCAAATAGCCCATACCTCAACAGAGCGTGCTCCAGCACGAAATAGCAAAGGTGCAATAGCATTGAGCGTCGCGCTTGTGGTGATAACATCATCAATCAGTGCCAGATCCTTGCCTGCCACTGACACTGTGCGATTTACGATAAAGGCATTATCTAAATTTTGTTGCCTTTGTTTGGCATTAAGATGTGTTTGTGCCAGTGTAGCACGAGTTCTTATCAAGGTATTAGGGTGATAAGGACAATTTAACCATCTTGCCAAAGGTTTAGCGATAGCCTCAACTTGGTCGAAGCCTCTACGCCAACGACGATGTCGATGTAGCGGTACGCTAATAATTTGCTCTGGCTTGCGAACTAAATTCTCGCGACGATGAGCAAGCCACCGTAATAAAAAAAGTTTCGCAAGACATAATGCTATCTGAGGGCGAGGATGATATTTATAAAGGTGTAATAATTTATTAAGCGGTGGGCGATAGTCAGTGACTGTCAACATCTGTTTCCAGCGAGGTGGTGATCGCAAACACCGTCCACACAATATCATTGAGTGGGTAGAGGGATACAAACATCCCGGACAACGATTATTTTGTTGTGGCAGATGACGAATACAACTTGAACAAATGCTGTGGTTACCATAACGCAATGGTTGACGACATAACCAGCAATATCCTGCTATTGTTATCAGCATAGTGAACATCCCTGTAAAATAAGAGAAGAGAGCATAACAATGAATAAATTGTATTGGCAGACTTTAGGTGAAGGAAAAACGCATCTTGTGCTGTTGCACGGATGGGGCTTGAATGCTCAGGTTTGGCAATCAATCATCACGCGATTAAGCTCGCATTTTACCCTGCATCTGGTTGATTTGCCGGGATACGGCAGAAGCCAAGGTTTTCCTGTGCTAACACTTAAAGAGATGGTTGATATTGTTTTTTCTCAGGCACCTGAAAAAAAAGCCATTTGGCTAGGATGGTCATTAGGGGGATTAGTGGCAAGCCGTATTGCACTTGATAATCCTAATAATGTACGGGCGTTAATTACCGTTGCCTCTTCCCCCTGTTTTGCTGCTCATGAAATATGGCCAGGAATTAAGCCAGACGTGTTAAAAGGTTTCGAGCAGCAATTGAGTGATAACTTTCATCGAACGGTTGAGCGCTTTTTAGCCTTGCAAACACTCGGTACTCAAAGTGCTCGTGAAGATACTAAGGCCTTGAAAGCGGTCGTGTTGGCACAACCTTTGCCTTCCGTTGAAACATTAAACGGCGGGCTGGAAATTTTACGTACAGAAGATTTGCGAGAACAGCTTACTACCTTATGTTGTCCTTTTATTCGGCTTTATGGTTATTTAGATGGTTTAGTGCCAAGAAAAGTCGCAGCTTTATTAGATGCTCATTATCCTGACTCTCCTTCGGTTATTTTTCGCCATGCCGCACATGCTCCCTTTATTTCTCATCCGGATGAATTTAGTGAAACCTTGTTAAAGCAGTGTGAGGCCTTATCAATTCTGGCATGAATGAAGAGGTTATAACGCTAATAGACTATTCAAGATGATATAGCGTTTCGCATTCTGGTGGGTTGGTTATGGTATCTAATATAGGGCAGGTTCGTTCAATAAAGGCGATAAAAGCTTCTATTTCTGTTTTACTATTATCTGCTTGGATATAGAAATGCGTCGTTATCTTACTAAAGCCGATTTTAGCCTGTTTATTCTTTCCCATAAAGCCATCGATATCTAGCTCGCCTTTTACCTCAATACGAATATTATGGAGATTAATATGGTGTAGGCGGGCGAAGCTCTTAGCAACAATGCATTTACAAGCACCGAGTGTGCCAAGTAGCGCTTCAACGGGGGTCATCGCGGTGTCGTTTCCACCCAATGAAATAGGCTCATCAAGTAATAATTGAAATTGGCGAGAAGCACATTGCATCTGCAACCCACCTTGTGTACCCGTAGAGATAATGGATGAGAATTCAGTAATCGGCATAATTTATTATCCTAATTAAGGTAAATGTATATAATTTCATTTTGGACATTTAGATGTCTTTATGGCTATTTAAGGATTGGATTATGCGCAGGTGGTGGGAAAAGTAAAATGAAGAATAACCAGCAAAAGTTGAAAAAAATTCATTTTGATTATCAGAAAAACCCCCTGTGAGATAGCAGGGGGATATGGAAGGTATGTGTTTAAAAGAGACAGTGAGTTAGGAGCGTAATTGATAAACTTTAGTCTGACATGCGGTGGCTTCAGGGCAGCTTTTACAGCTACCCACCAAGCACTCTTCTACATCGACCTCTTGTAATTTACCCATTAACGTAAGCCGCTCTAACATCGCTTTTACCATAGGTTCAGGCATATTAAGCTGATGGCTGACAAGACGAGCATCAGCCCGACCGTTAAGCGCGACACAATCACGAACTTGCATCAAACTTGCCATCTTATTTTTCCTTTTGTGACTTAGTGACAGCTACCTTGTTTACCACAGCACTGTTTCGCTAATGAGCGTTTGTTACTTAAATTAAAACTGAGACGATGACGAGATTTACGTAATAGTACAAAGACAATTAAGTTAAATATCAATACAGCAGCAATGGTGATGGTACTACTTTGTGGATGTTCGCTAAATGTCGCTGTTTGGTAGAATAACGCGGCAAGTGAGTAAGCAATATTTAATCCCCAAAGAATAGAGAATGTCATCCAACCACGACTGGTTTCACGAGCAATAGCCCCCATTACGGAGACACAAGGCACATATAGTAGAACGAAAATTAAGTAGCTATAGGCCGCTATTGCACTACCAAATTTGCTGCCCATGGTACCCATAGTCCCCGTATCCATTTCACCATCACCTTTACTTGCCTCAATAGGATTGGAAAGTGCGGCGAATGTAAAGGTTTCTTTTAAGCTATCCCAAGTTTCAGCAAAGGCGTCACCAATTTCGCCCCATAGATCAAACTCTTCAGGAACGAAAGGTTCATTAACAATACTTTCTGCGGTGTACAGTGTATTTAATGTTCCCACAACCACTTCTTTTGCCATTGCCCCAGTGACTAAACCAACGGTAGCTTGCCAGTTATCGTTATGCACACCAATAGGTTGCAATAACGGAGTGATTACTTTACTGACGGAAGCGAGGGCAGAATCATTAATACTATCAGCCGCTTTACCGGAAAAAGTGAAGCTATTTAATGCACCAATAAACATACTGGCGATGATAATCACTTTACCCGCGCGGATAACAAAGCCTTTTAAACGTTGCCAAGTTTGTATTAATAAGGTTTTGATATGGGGAACGTGATAAACCGGCAACTCCATGACAAAAGGAGAAGCTTCACCTCGCATAATGGTATGTTTGAGTAGTAAACCCGTCAAAATAGCAACAAGGATCCCTAATAAATAAAGTGAAAAAACCACGCTGGCGCCATTTTTACCAAAGAATGCGGCAGCAAAAACAGCAAATATGGCTAAACGTGCACCACAAGACATAAAGGGAGCCATTAAGATAGTAATTAATCGCTCTCTTGGGGCGTCTAGAGTACGTGCCCCCATAATGGATGGGACGTTACAACCAAATCCAACAATCAGCGGTACAAAGGATTTACCGGGCAATCCTAGCGCTTGCATTAATCTATCCATCACGAAAGCAGCACGTGCCATATAGCCAGAGTCTTCAAGGATAGATAAAAAGAGATACATCATGCCGATTTGTGGTACCAGAGGGAGTACAGTATTAATACCACCACCAACACCTTGAGCAAGGAAAATAGTTAACCATTCAGGGAAATTGAATGTTGCACCTAGCCATTGGATCCCATGTATAAAGATAGCTTCAGAGCCACCTTCAAACGCGGGCTGCAATGCTCCACCAATATTGATGGCAAGCACAAACATTAAATACATGACAAACAAGAAGATAGGAACACCTAACCAGCGATTTAATATCACTTTATCGATATTTTGTGTGAGCTGATTGGGCTTAATGAACTCCATATTAATGACTGCATGGCAAATACGCTCAATGTTTTGATAACGTGCATCGGCAATCACTAATTCTGGCTCATTACTATGCTCAGTTTGAATGCGCTGACGAATGGCTTTTATCTCTTGTGAGGTAATTTCAGCACGTTGATGAGTATAGATATCCCCTTCTAAACATTGTAATGCCATCCAACGGCGTTGCTGTAAATTGAATTCATCGTGATTAATTTTTTCAGCTAAAGATTCAACTTCGTTTAATAACCATATTGGATAAGAAGTTAGTAACTCTTCGGGTTTTCTTTTGGTAGCAGGAAAGCTATCAATAGTGTCTTTCAGTTTATCAATCCCTGATGCCTTGGTTGATACCATAGGGATCACTGGACAACCGAGTTGTTCAGAAAGCGCTTGAATATCAATTTGCATATTTTGGTGTTCAGCAATATCAAGCATATTTAGTGCCACGATACAGGGAATACCGAGTTCAAGCAGTTGTAATGTGAGATAAAGATTACGTTCAAGATTGGAAGCATCTACAACGTTAATCAACATATCTGCTTCATTACTTAAGATGAAGTGACAAGCAATTTGCTCATCAAGAGAGGTCTGTTCTGAAATTGTTGTTAAAGAATAAGTGCCCGGTAAGTCAACTAATTCAATTTTATGATTTTTGGTTGTAAAGCGACCTACCTTACGTTCAACAGTAACACCCGCCCAGTTACCGACACGTTGACGAGAGCCTGTTAACTGATTAAAAAGCGTTGTTTTACCCGCATTAGGATTACCGATAAGACCAATAGTAAGAGGAGTCATAATAGTGATGCCAGTAGTTGTATTGCCTGAGTAGTTGATAAATAAGCTGTTATTTTTCGTTATGAGCGATTTCGCTAAGATTTATCAAAGCGAGATCTTTTTTACGCAAAATTAAAGAGACCCGATGAGTTTCAATTTGGATAGGATCACCTAAAGGTGCGATACGGATCACATTGAAAATAGCGCCTGGCAGCATCCCTAATGATAATAGCTTCTGCCGATAGGCAGGGCTAATTTGCGGGGAATAGCTGAGGATCTTGTAGCTATGATTTGGAATGAGAGACATAAAACGTCCTTCCACTAATTATATTGATACAAAAAATAATGATACTGATAATTATTAACGCATTTAAAAAGAAAACGCACAAGAAAAATAGGGTGATTAGGTAAATATTTAATGCAAATGAGAATTATAACCATCTTTATTGAGTATAATTTAGCCCACAATGGCTATGTGTTCTCTTGATGTACATCAATTTAATTTATAATAATGGTCGAAAAGCTATCAGATAAATGCCGTGAAGGCTGTACTGTTATTCATCAAAAAACAAACTGTAACAGTTAGAGATAATTGCGCATCATTAGTGTAACAATCAGTGAATGCTATTAACGGGATCTATCATCAAGGTCATACTGACAGATCCCGTTGCAGAGAATAGTGCTACTTAATTAGTGGGATTAGTGAGTCTGCTGGTGGCTAAAAAGTTGATAAATCGTATTAGGGGTATAACTATAACCTTCATAAGAGATAACCCAATCAGTGATGAACGCAATATCAATGGGATAAATGCCACCTTCTTCCATTTCTTGTACATAGAATGGTACGTTAAGTAACTTAGCATAAATTCGGTCACCTTCTCGAGACTGAGGGATAAACCACATGTGCTCAAGCTCTTTTTCTTCCTTATCACCATAAGGAATACCAAACTTAATCATAAATTGCCATGGGCTCTCAGTTTCTTCATTGCTCTCTTTACTACCTAATAATTTTGCCAAGAAACCGGTTTTTTTCTCTACGGGGGGCTGATGGTAGTTATCAAACATGGAGAGAAAATATTGCCAACGCCTTTTGGCCTTTTCTGCCATTTCGTAGGTTTCTTCGTTACTGCGTAGTAGCATCATGGCTTGTTGTTCTTCATAACCTTTAAAGAAAGTTTCTAAAATAGGGTTTTCTTCATTAGTTCTAAATAACATCGATGATGGGTGCTGATGATATTCGTCTCTATCAGCCATATCGCCCAGAAATACGCCATGTGGTGCCCCTTGAGTGTTATAACGCATCTCTTCTAATGGTCTAAGACTATCTAAAGGTGTGGACTGATTAACGTGACGTATACCTTCTTCAAAGGGCAGCGCGACTAAATATTCTAACCCTGACGAAGTTTGTCCGCAAAGCATCGGCTCGCCAAATTCAATTTGGCGGTTGTTAATACTGTTATTGACAAAACAACGGAAAAGATCAGGAATACCGTAGTAAGATTCCAACATGCTTGGGATCACTAAATCAACTTCAGTTAAGCCACAACGTTGCAAGCCATGGGTATGAAACCAGAACATGGTTGGTGGATCATTTTCTGTATCGTAAACTGCATGAATAACATACAAACTTTCTACTTCAGGATAGAGATCGGGTGTCTCCAATTGAAAGCGTATCCATTCGGGAGTTAATCCTTTACCTGCGGCAGATTCATCCAGTGCGAGGATCATTTCTGGCGCAATTATGTTCAGTAGATTGAGCTGATGGCGATAACTCGCTAAAGGATGTAGGGTGTCAGAGAACATCGTTTCTAATAAGATGTCTTGAGTGGTGGCATTGGCATGGGCTAATAGCTCAGGAGTCATCTCATCTGTCGCATACATAGGACGTATTTGATAATCTTCTGATCGTGGTAGCAGACAGATAAAAAAATGGAGCTCATCATCGCCATGTTGGCAATGATAGAAAAAACCTTCATCAAGATCATCACTAAGATAGCTTATCTCACCATCTGTGTATTCGGTCTGTTCCTCTAGGCGTTGTTCTATCAATGCATAGTTTAGTGGCTGTGCAGGGAATGCCACTATACGAGAGGGCTCTTTTTTTCCTTGCCCTGCGGCGATATCTAAATAGTGTTGTTTATTATCCATACTTATTATTACTCGTATATTAAAAGAAGAAAAATAGAATATCAGGGTTATTTAATAAGAAATAGATAGAGTTGTCTGAGCTTTTATTTAAAAAATAAATTTAAATAAAAAATCATAATTTCTAATTATGACTCTCTAAAATAGAGAGAAAGGAAATGAACAGATACCAATATATATTTGGTATCTGTCAGATTAAGATAGGGTAACGATAAATTACTTACCTTTTAATAACTGCATAATATCTTCTGTTTTTTCTTCATCGTCATCTTCTTCAAACTCAATGCCTAATTCCGCCATTAACGCATCGATGCGATCAAGGGTTTTTTCAGTATAAGCTTGCTCTTCAGGATTGAGTTTACCCCCTTCTTCCAGACGAGAGAGTAATTCATCTAAACGAGTATCATTCTCTAAGAGTGCTAACTCTTCTTCTAACGATAAGCGCATAGGCTCCATTTTTGTTGGCGCGGATTTTTTCTTATCTACTTTAGGCGCCTGATTATCCACGATGAGTGGAATTGGTTTTTTACTACCAATACGTGGATCTTTCTGTTCATTGGTTTGCGCTTGCTCTTTTTTCATCGCTTCCTGCTGACGGTTACCAGCAGGATTGCCACGATGCTTTTTCTGGCGCTTACGTTCACGTCCTTCTGCATTTAGCTCTTCACGTGTTTTTTTACGCGTTTTAGCTGCGGGTTTTCTTTTAATCATATTCATAATGGTAACTCGATTTGTGATCTTATTGGTTGCGCAATCTATCAGAAACTATTTTGCGATAAAAGCACGAATTTAAGACAATTTAATATTTACTCACGTACAATGTAGCGCTCGGTTTACTATACTTTACTGTATTGTGATAGCAATTAACTATAAATTTAAACTAATTAACTTAACATTCTGTTTATTATGACATTATCATTTGCTCGATTACGCAAACCAGTTTATTGGTGGATAATTGGTTATGCGGTTTTATGGATTATCGTCAGCTATTTATTTGATCCCACCGTACCTTATGATGCCGTAGAAGCGGTTAACTGGGGTACTAATGGCGGTTGGGGCTCACCTAAAAACCCTTGGTTTGTTGGTTTTATTATGTGGCCAGCCATTTATGGTGGTATTGATTTTAGCTTTTATTGGTATTTTATCCACTTTGTGATGATAGCCATCGGCTTATTAGGTGTTTGGAATTTAGCCTATAAGTTAACCAAAAATTATCACCTAGCTTGGTTTGCCATGTTAGGTTTAAATTTATCAGGAATTATTAATTTCGATATCATTCCTTATAACGATAATTATATTTTAGTGGGTTGCTGGCCTTGGGCGCTCTATTTCTTTTTATGCGCTATCAATGACAACCCCAAATATTGGTGTGGATTCGCTGCAGTGATGGGGGTGGCTACTATGGGGAAATACTCCTCATTAGCCCTGATTGGTGCGGTATTCTTATTAAGCGTATTAGTACCTAAAGTTCGTCAAAGCTATCGCTCCCCTTATTTTTACTTTGCGATAGCTATTTGGTTGGCGTTTGTCATACCTAATTTTATTTGGTTGTGGCAAAACGACTTTGCCGCCTTTAAATGGGTCGACTCACAAATAGAAGCACGTTTTAATTTACGTACGTTACGTGCCGCTTTAACGGTTTTCTATCCAGTGCTACTAATGTGGGGAATTGTACGTCTTTATGGTGGGCGAGTTAGTTGGCGTACTTCTCAAGATAGTCAATTATTGAATTTTATTTTGCTATTCCCATTAGCGATTATTTTTATTTGGTTTAGTTTCCATGAAGGGGGACGTATCACTGAGTGGTTACAACCTTTTATGTCAGTGGCTACTGCTCTTTTTGTCGGCTCAATTAGCGTCATACCTAAGCGTTCATTACGTGGTGTGTTATATGGTTTAGCGGTTTTTGGTATGTTAGTGGTATCTGGTTATACGGTAGTACAAGCTGCTAATGTGCGTAATGCGGGTCAAAAGTTTATTGGTGTTAAAACCTTTGTACAAGATGTCGAGAATGCTTGGCATCAGCATTATCATCAGCCTTTATCTTATGTAGGGGGTGAGTATATGCATGAGTGGGTCACTTTTTATGGCAAAGATAGACCGCTATCAGCCCAACCCTGGATTGTCGAGAAAGATGTTCAGCCCCCTAATATTTATAACCGTCATATTACGTTGGCGCAATTAGAGGACAAAGGTGTCTTATTGATTGGCCCGGTGGGGTATTACTGTGATAAAGCCCATTTCGATGCGGGATTACAATATTGGCCGAGTTTAAAAATAGCAGATACTCAAGAGATCATGTTTCGCTCTGAGCCTGATGCACTGGCAGAGCCGGTATGTATCGCTTTTGTCTCGCCTAAACAGCAATAAGAGAAGTTGTAAAATGCGTTATGCTGATATTCGTATTGAAACAGAGCGATTATTATTACGCTCTTTTGCCATGAAGGATGCTCAAGAGTGGTTCCAGATCATGAGCTCTCCTGAGGTTACTCGTTATTGGAGCCATCTTCCTTGGCAAAATATACAACAAGCGAAGGAAGATATTATTCAGGATATTACGCATATGGAGCGTAAGGAATATCTGCGTTTAGCCATTATTGATAAAGCAACAGATAAACTTATTGGCATGTGTGTATTCTTCAATCATCATCTCCATTCTTGCCGTGGTGAAATTGGTTATTGTCTTGATAACGTCTTTCAAGGAAAAGGGTTGATGTATGAGGCAATGATTGCTTTTATTGATTATTTAAGAACACATCTATCAATACGCCGTTTAGAAGCGGATATACATCCCGATAACCAAGCCTCTAGGGCATTATTAACCAAGCTTGGTTTTGAGCAAGAAGGCTATTTAAAGCAACGCTGGATTGTTGGTGATGAAGTGTCTGATTCCGCTATTTTTGGTTTGTTGCTACCAACTTATATCAAGTAATTTAAGATAATAAAAAGCACCAGTGATGAATATTATTGGTGCTTTTTTATTATCAATAAATTAATTTATTAAATATTAAAATAAATTATTTAAATCAATGACATGAGTGTCAATTAATAATATTTTTAGAATAAATAACAGTGAAACGATCACCACACAGAGATTAATTTCTTTCCAGCGTAGAGTACCCACTTTCATCACACAATAGGCGATAAAGCCAAGGGCGATACCTTCGGTGATAGAAAAGCTAAATGGCATCATCACGGCGGTAATAAACGCTGGTACGGATTCAGTTAAATCATCCCATTTTACGCGCGTTAAGCTGGAGGTCATCAGCACCCCGACGTAAATTAATGCCCCTGCGGTAGCGTAGCTTGGCACCATTCCAGCCAGTGGTGATAAGAAAATGGCGAGTAAGAAAAGAATACCGACCACAACTGCAGTTAATCCGGTACGACCACCAACAGAAACACCAGAGGTACTTTCAATAAATGCGGTAACAGATGATGTCCCCATGGCGGAGCCTGCGACAGAACTTAAACTATCTACATAGAGCGCTTGTTTCATCCGTGGAAATTTACCTTTATCGTCAGTTAAACCCGCCTTATCGGTGACACCAATTAATGTACCGGATGAGTCAAATAAGTTAACCAACATAAAAGCAAAGATAACCCCAGACAAGCCAATATCTAATGCGCCAACAATATCAACCTGCCCTACAACGGGAGCAATAGAAGGGGGGATATCAAAGATACCTTGATATTGAACATCCCCTAATAACAGGCCAATCACCGTAGTGATAATAATCGATATTAAGATTGCCGCATGAATATTACGAGCCGCAAGGATGGCGATAATAAAAAAGCCTAGAGCACCTAATAACACATTGTGGGAGGCAAAATTACCGATAGTCACAATGGTGTCGTTGTTAGGAATAATGATCCCAGAGTTTTTTAGGCCCATCATGGCAATAAACAGACCGATACCGCTGGTGATCCCAACACGTAAACTAAGCGGAATATGCGCTATTATCCAATAGCGTATACGAAAGAGAGTAAGCAAAAAGAGACCTACTGCGCCCCAAAAAATAGCGCCCATGGCCACTTGCCATGAATACCCCATCGCTCCTACTACGACAAAGGCAAAAAAGGCATTTAGACCCATCGCGGGTGCGACGGCGATAGGTAGATTAGCCACCAGTCCCATTAAAATACTACCGAACGCGGCAATTAAGCAGGTAGTAACAAACACTGCTTTAATATCCATATGGGCTGCAGCAAGAATTTGTGGGTTAACAAAGATAATGTAAACCATGGTTAAAAAAGTGGTGACACCGGCGATCAGTTCTGTGCGAACCGTGGTGCCGTGTTCCTGAAGTTTAAACAGGCGTTGGAGCAAACTCTGCGGAGCAGAATTTGGTGGTGACATGCTCATAGACAAAAGATCCCAAAAAAAAATGTTTTTCGCTTTATCCTACACAAATAAATTAGAAACTGCACCTAAAAAGTAATCGATTGCGTTTTAAGACGAACATATCACGAAAAAGTGTTGTAGAGATAAAGGAGGTATAGGTTTTAATTAAGCATTAATACCTATAGTAATAATGCTTGTTATTAGAAATAAAATGATATCTCTATTGGTATTATTTTTATCAGAGTAATTATTTATATTGTTTTCATTTTATTTAGTTCGGGATCTAATTAATTATGAATATGCTTTCCTATTGCCAAATAAATATATTTCTCTAAAGTTAACTCACCAGTAAATTTCAATCGATTTTTTGTTTTATATTTTATTTGTCACCTGTTAGTGCTTAATAGATCTTTTAAATAAAGAGAGATCTTATTATTTAATTAACTTTTGTGCTTAATATAAGGTAATTATAATGAATAGGAAAAAAATTGTTTCTTTTAAAATTAATTTATTAGTTTTCTCTGTATTATCAACGTTAAATATGGCGACTGTAGTACAGGCGGATCCGTCTGCTCATATTGTTGTGCAACAACAGCAAAAAAATAGTAGTGTTGATATTCTTAATATTGCCGCAGCGATTAATGGCTATTCCAGTAATTCATTAACCAGTTTTGATGTTTCTGAAGCAGGGTTAATATTAAATAATAGTCCTGATGGCGCTGATACTCAATTATCGGGGCATATTGACGGTAATAGTAATTTATCTAGCGGTGCGGCAAAAGAGATTACTCTTGAGGTTAATGCTAAAAAAGCCATTACGTTAAATGGCCCTGTTGAGGTGGCCGGAACAAAAGCACGGGTTATTTTATCTAATCCTGCTGGAATTATTTGTAGTAGCTGTAACTTTCTTAGTGCTGACCGTGTTGTGTTGACTACTGGGAAAGTGAATACACAAAATGATACCGTTGATAGTTATAAAGTGGAAAAAGGGAATATTACTGTTAAAGGTAATGCCACTTTTGATAAAAGTGCGCAACAGATTGATTTAATTGCCCGCAATGTTTCCATTGAAACGCCTCTTGATGCATCTGGTATTAATGTGAATGTGATAACTGGCGCTAATGAAGTTAAAGCACAAGATAATACGGTGGTTGCACAAAAGCCAACAGGCGTTGCTAGTAAATATAGTTTGCAGATAGTCAAGAATGCAGGAGTGAGAAGCTCATCGCTAAAATTTATAGGTACTGAAGCTAACTCACCACTGAAAAATAATGGTAATGTTGAAACTGCTGGGGGAGGGATCGAGCTTATTCATAGCGGTGCACTTGATAATAATAAAGGTAACTTCTTATCTGAGGGGGATATCTATTTTGCTTTCGATAAAGGTGTTACAAATAGTACTGGTGAAATACAAAGTACTAAAACTATCTCAATAGAAACAAAAGAAGCGAAAGTTGATAATATCTCTGGTGGTAATATTTCTGCGGATGGAAATGTAACTATCAATAGTGGTGAATTTAAAAACAATGCCTCCTATATTGCAAGTAAAGATAAATTAGATATTCAGACAAACGGTAAACCAATAACGAATACTGCAACGGTCGGTGAAGGCGTCGGTATTTCTGCTACTAATGGTATTAAGATTAATAGTGGCTTATTTAATAATAAAGAGGGTGAAATCAATTCTAAAAGTGTCATTGATATTAATACTAACCTAAAAGATTTCAATAATATTGATGCTTATATTGATGCGTCAGGGGATATTAGTATTAATAGTGGCGCAATGAATAATACCCATAGTCGTCTACGCTCAGTTACTCGTGTTGAAATTGATACTAATGGTAAGGCACTGAAAAATACCGGCATGACGGCAGATACTGCTAGCGATGATTCATTAGGTATTCTTAGTGGTCTGGATGGTATGACAGTTAATATTGCTGGACTGAATAATGACCAAGGGATTATTGCCACCGATGGCGATATGAACTTCACTAACAAAGGCGACATTACCAATAAATGGGGACATATAAAATCAGGGGGATACTTGACATTTAGTAGTGATAAGATCAAAAACCTCTATGGTGGCTTAGCATCTAAAACTGGTGCTAATGTGACTTTCTCCCAGACATTAGATAATAACTTTGGTGTTTTTTACTTAGAAGGCGATAGCGTTACCATCAGTGCGCCTTATATAAATAATAATAAAGGTGTTATTAAAGGAGACGCTATTTATTTTAAAACAGATAAATTTAATAACACATCAGGATTTGTGATCACTGAACAGAAATTAGAGATTGATACACCAGAACTGACGAATAACAGCAGTTTAGATTTCAAAACAGAAATGGGCTTTTATCTGGGGCAACCTGATCAGAAAGGGGGATTAATTAGTAAAGGAGAAATGAAATTAAGCGGTAATAAATTAGTGAGTAATAAAGGACGTATTGTAACAGAAAATGGGGATATGGAGCTTAAATTCACCTCTGTTGATAATACCAGTGGTACTATTGCATCACATAAAAATGCCTCTGTAGTGACAAGCACCTTTACCAATTCACAAGGCACATTGTTTGGCCAGGATAAATTAACACTACAAACCGATACACTGAAAAATAACAGTACAGGTTCGGTTGAAAGTAATACCTTAAAAGGTGTTATTGCGTCGAGTGGTGATACTGAAGTGACGGTTAATCGTGATTTTGAAAACAATGGCGTCATTTCTGGTGTAGAACATTTACGTGTAAATATAAATGGTAAATATACCAATGCCAGCAATAGTATTATGTCAGGTAAAAATAGTTTCGAATTAGGTGTGACAGGAAATATTATTAATCGCGGTATTCTTAATTCAATAAAAGACACGACTATTTCTGGTGAGAATATTACTAATGAAAAATCAGGTATTATTGTTGGTAGAGAAAGTATTACTATCGATAATAAAGGCACTTTTACTAATAAAGGTAAAGTTGTCGGGCCGTTAAATAAATAACATTTTAGCCTATCTATGAGCGATATTTTGTCGCTCATAGATCAAAGGATACACCATCTTGAGTATGAAATAATATGGGAATAGGAACTGATATTATAGAAATAAAAAAGGTGGCTATTGCAATATGTAGAAGTGGTGAACCGTTAACTCAGCGATTATTAACTGAATATGAAAGAAACAGTATCGGTAGAATTCATGAAAATTATCATCGTGTTGCAGGGTTTTGGGCTGCTAAAGAAGCCGCTGTAAAAGCAATAGGTACAGGATTTCGTTTGGGGATTTTATTTCATGATATTGAAATAAGGCATGATGAATATGGCGCACCTTGTTATTTTTTTACAGGCCATTTTTCTAATTTATTAAAGCAGAAAAAAATAACCCAATCATTATTAAGTATTTCTCATTGTGATCATTATGCTGTCGCTGTTGCAATTTTTAATTGATGCTTTTATAGGTGTTTTATTATGTTTATATATTCTGATCTAAAGAATAAGAATGTGATTGTTACAGG
Organism: Proteus sp. MB838; assembly: GCF_054767435.1. Taxonomy (NCBI): domain Bacteria; kingdom Pseudomonadati; phylum Pseudomonadota; class Gammaproteobacteria; order Enterobacterales; family Morganellaceae; genus Proteus; species Proteus sp. MB838. Next base: position 68,118 of record NZ_BAABMO010000001.1, on the reverse strand, counting down.
AGCTAATGGTGATATAGGTATTGCAATTTGCCAGAAATACCTTGAACAGCAGTGTCATGTTTATGCATTATATCACCAAAATAGAAATAACTTAGATAAGCTAAAAAAAGAGAGTGAATATTGTCAGCGCTTACATATATTACAATGTGATATCAATAATGATAAATCAATTCATGATTTTTTAGATAAACTAAAGGCATATGCTAATGCTATTCATATATTAATCAACAATGCAGGTGTGATTAAAGATGAATTATTTTCTGCTATAAATATAAGTGAATTTGAATATGTTATTAAAACCAATTTATTAGGAACTTGTCAATTTACTAAACAGTTATTGCTTTTATTAAGATCGGCAGAAAAAGCGACCATTATTAATGTTGCTTCTATTGCAGGGATTGTTCCAAGTATTGGGCAAAGTAACTATAGCGCCGCTAAGGCTGGAATTATAGGTTTTACTCATACGTTGGCTGCAGAGTTGGCAGGTAAAGGAATTCGAGTCAATGCGGTGGCACCAGGTATGATTGAGTCTGACATGGTCAAAAAAGTGTCACGCCAAGTCGTCCGTCATATTAAATCGGTTATTCCATTACAACGATTGGGAGCAAGTGCTGAAGTTGCCAATACCATTGTATTTTTAAGCTCCGAGGCATCGAGCTATATTGTTGGGCAAACATTAATCGTTGATGGTGGGATGGTGATGCGATGAGAGGTAACCCTTATGAGTCTCTATAATCAATCGTTATTGCCTCCTACACTATTTTTAAAATTAGGCGCATGGCGACAACCGACCATTATGGTTGATAGGATAGTCGATTTTGTCCCTAGTGAAAAACCTATTATCAAAACGATTAAACATGTCACCTTTAATGATCCCTATTTATTAGGACATTTTCCAACCGATCCTGTTATGCCAGGGGTTATGGTGGCGGAAATCTTTGGTCAAACGAGTGAGTATTTATCTTTTATTGATGACTTTTGTTCAATTTATAAAATAGAACACAATATTGAATTAACTACATTTAAAGAAATAGCCAAAGCCCTCAATGAGCCGAGATCAGAACGAATTTTAATTCAGCATCGAAGAAAGATTTCCGGTGTATTGGCCTCACAAAATTTAAGGTATAAAAATGCTGCTTACCCAGGGGATACCATAGAGATAACAAGCATTCTATTATTTTCTGATAAAAGCAATTTTAAACACTATTCTGTTGAGGCAAGAGTGGGAAAGAAAATTATTGCTAATGGCACCATAGTTAATTTCAGAGAATATAATCATTCTGAACAAAATAAAAATTAGGATATTAATAGTATGGAAAATGACGATAAGTTAAATGAAAAAATTGAACAAAGAAAAAAAATGTTAAAGCGAGTCAAAGAAGGGCTTATTGAACGACTCAATTTAAATAAGAGTATTAATCAAATTGATGATGATACTCCGTTATTTGGTAGTGGTTTAAAATTAGATTCTGTTGATGCCACAGAGATAATTGTCTTTCTTAATGATGAATTTAATATTCAAGTTACAGAAGGTGATGATCCTTCTTATATGAGAACAATAAATAGCCTAACAACCTTTATTTTAAATAAACAGCGAGAAAAACAAGAAAAAAATGAGAGTAATAATAATTAAGTTATATCATTTTTATTTATTGGAGATGTTATGAAATACTTTGAAATGGAAAATAAAGCGAATGTATTATTCGGTGAATATAATGGAGTGACACTTCCCAAACGTTATACTAATGAACATGAGGCTTATTTCTCGGTAAGAAATAGCATATTAATGACAGACTTTTCTCATTATGGCATGGTGAAAATTTCTGGTGAAGATGCTTGGCGGTTACTCAATTATCTTATTTCTGCAGACATTTCATCTATTCGTGATGAACAACTACTTTATACATTGTTGCTAGATAAAGAAGGGAAAATAATAAGTGATGCCTATGTACTATGTGATAATGAACACTATTTTTTAATTTCAGAGTGGATGAATAGTGATGCCATATGCCAGCAGATAAAAAAAGTATTAGATAAGCAAGATGAATGGGGTGAATGCTACCTAATTGATGCTATCGCTTCTCTTACTCCAGATTGGCGTATGATCTGTCTAGAAGGCCCCTATGCTTGGGAAATTTTATCTGAAATCGTCGGTATGGATATTATTGGATTACCTTTTCATGAGTTTATGTATGTTGATGAAGATGTCATTACTATGCGTGTTGGTAAACACGGTGAATATTGTTATCACATTATGGGAGATGAAGAGAAGTTAATGTCTATTTGGCGACATTTATGCACTTTATCTGAGAAATTTGATTTAAAGATTGGCGGGGTTGATGATTTAAAAAATATACGACTAGAAAACCCTTGTTGGGAGCCTCAAGTGATTAATCCTTTTAGTCGCTGTCCTATTGAGTTACAAATGCAATGGGCGATTAGTTACGATAAAGATGTATTTATTGGTCAAGATGCAATAAAACAACGTGCTGATAATGGGGTAGATCAGAAAATAGTGGGCGCAAGAATAATTAATATGCCTCAGAATGCTGCAATTTTACAAGGCGATGCAATCTATTACCAAAATGAACAAATAGGCGTAGTTATTCAAGTGGGATACTCTTTTATATTAAAAGAACATATTGCTAGAATATTATTAAAACGAGAATTTGCTTATGTTGATATTGATGACTATAAAATAAAAACGGCTTATGGTGATATTGATTTTATCACAACGAGTATTCCCTTTGTTAATAATTTAAGTTTAATAATTAATCCAACCGAAGATAGTTATCTTGAAAGACATCAATAATGAAAGATTAAATTTATAGCAAAGATATTTATTAAACATAATAAATATTATATAGGAATTAACATGAATAGTAGACGCCGTCGGGTTGTAATAACCGGAATGGGGATTTTATCATCTTTAGCTAAAGATGTGCCTCAATTTAAACAGGTTCTTTTTAATAGACAATGTAATATTAAGCCCAGCCAACGTTATTTAAAATGGTTTAAAAATGCCAATGCATCTGAGATTGAGATGGCATTAGATTATTCAGATATACCGCAGCATATCGCTCGATCACTAGATAATGCGGCATTATGGGCATATCGAGTCTGCAATGAGGCATTACAACAAGCAAACTTAATAGATAATCAGTCTATTTTAGATAATACCGCGATGATCGTGGGCGTCTCTTCAGCAGGAACGGAAGCCTTTCTGCCATTATTTGAACAACATATTGATGATTTTTCGATAAAAAAAGCCATTTTATCCGGTGGATTTTCATCATGTTGTTCGAGTGTATCAAGTCTACTTGGCTTACGTGGTGGCCTTGAATTAGTGGCGACGGCCTGTACCGCAAGCCCTAACGCGATAGGTATGGGGTATGATTATATCCAAAATGGCAAAAATCCTGTTGTGCTAGCGGTCGGAACAGAACCCATTTATCTTCCTACCTTTGCGGGTTTTTATGCCCTTAATGTGATGAAAACAACACCAACTTCCCCATTTTCAGGTACTCCTGGTATGTCTATTGGTGAAGGTGCTGGGGCGTTAGTATTAGAAGATTATCAACATGCGGTTGAACGTGGTGCGACAATATATGGTGAAATTGTCTCTTACGCGACATCTTGTGATGCTTACCATGAAACTAGCCCTGATCCTCGAGGAAATGGTGCAGTGCAAGTTATGTATAAAGCACTGGATAATGCGGGTATTACTCCTAATGATATTGATTATATAAATGTGCATGGTACAGGTACTGAAGCAAATGATCGCATTGAAACCATGTCGATGAAAAAAGTATTTCCTAATATTTATCATATCCCATTAAGTTCAACAAAATCTTATGTTGGTCATAATATTGGTGCTGCGGGTATTGTTGAAATCATCGCGTGTTTTATTTGTTTAGCCGAAGATAAACTTCCCCCTACATTAAATTTCACTCAGCCAAGGCATAGCTGTGATTTAAATTATGTACCGAATTTCTTTCAAGATAAAAAAGTAAAATTTTTTATGAAGAATAATTATGCTTTTGGAGGAAATAACTGCTCTATTATCGCAAGCCCTTATATTACAGATAAAACACCGACGGAATATAAAGCTAAAAAAGTGGTTATTACCGGGGTGGGGGCGATTACGTCTATTGGCAATAATATAATGGAGATAATAACAGCGATTTTGGCAGGAGATAAAACAGGTACATTAAAACCTATTGTATTTGCGAGTGATGTGCAGAAAGATATCGACAATTTGATGTCTGTTGTCATAAAAGATAATGATTTTGAGCAATCGTTAGGACATCCTTATTTTGATCTCGACATTGATCATCGCTTAAAAAATAACGCCTGTTATCATGCTATCACTGATGTTAATCCGAAAAAAACATTACGTTATTATGATCCAAGAAAAGCTATTCCTAGCGGGACTTATGCTTTATTCGCTTTAAATGAAGCACTTGCTAATGCTGGACGCAAAATTAAACGTGATGGTGATAACTTAGGTTTTATTGTTGGAATGTCAAAAGGGCCACAAAGTACCGTTAATCGTTATTTACAAAGTTTAATTCCTGATCCGCAAAAAGTAAGAACATCAGAATTTCCTGGTACTTTAATGAATGCAGTACCGACATTTTGTGCCATCACAGAGGGAATAAAAGGTTATACCACGACATTGGCAACAGGGGTTAATGCTGCATTAGGAGCGTTAACTTATGGTTATGAAATTATCAGGCAAGATCTACAACCTCAGGTAATTGTCGGAGGGGCAGATGAGCACTTCAGTTCTATTTCACTCTATTTTCAAGCGATGAGTAAGAAAGTTAATCTGACCAAGAATGCGACAGATTATCAGGTTTATTCTAATGCAAGTGCCGGCTATATCCCCGGAGAAGGGGCAGGGATGTTATTTCTTGAAGATAAAGAGTATGCCAAGCAACGAGGCGCTAAAATTTATGCTGAAATTATTGGCTACGGTAAAGCGAATGATAATACTTTTTTAGTAGACGAAAATATTACTGATAGAGTGGCCGCCTTATGTAAGGCTATCCAACAAGCATTATCTGAGGCGCAACTCAGTTGCCAAGATATTGATATTATCTGTGGTACCAGTGATGGTAATAAAGAGAATGATGAAGTTGAAATCCGTGCGATTCGGCAACTATTTTATCAAGCGGCAAATCATGTACCAGTAGTTAATTACAATGCCTTTTTTGGTTTAGTTGAATCATGCGCTGGGATATTGGCGATCTCTTTAGTGATTCATATGATGCAAAGCAACACGATAATACCTATTCCTTATACAAAAAGTTTTATAGCTGATGATATTCATTTTGTTACCCAACCGATTAATAAGCAGATAGAAACTGCTTTAGTTCTTGGTTCATCAGAAGGATGTAACCACTATGCAATTATCATCAGGAAACCGTTATGAAAAATGTTGCGATAAGTGGATGGGAACTTAATTTACCTTCAATAGTAAATTTTGAACAACTTTCTGAACAACTCTTATTAAAAAGAACAATTAAAACAGAGAAATACTTCTCTGATGATTATTTTGTAGAATATTTTAAATTTAATCATAATCCGGCGGTGATCCCCTATCAAAATATTCCCAATGATCATTTTGAAATATTAACGCGATTAATTCATAACAGTTTAAAACGGGCTAATATCACCCTAGAAAAGCTTCGCGCTTCACGTACCATAATGTATCTTGCAGGTCACGGGCCTAGAGCCGATTTTATGGATTACCAAGGGTTTTATGATAAAAACGATGCCGAAGATGTTCAATATTCTCCGCAGATAAAATCACTCCATGCAGCCTCTTTTGCACAGGATGAATTAGCGAATAAATTGTGGGCTGAATATCAGTTAGATTTTCCACCTATCCCTATCTATTGTGCCAGTAATTCTGCGTTAATGGCTGTGCATATAGGACATAATGAAATAAGCCAAGATATGGCGGATATTGTAATAGTATTGTCGTGGAATAGCTTACTTTTACAAGATATAGCCTTTATGGATAGCCAAGGCATGTTAGTTGAAGCGCACGCTCAACCTTTGAGTAAATACAGTGATGGGGTCACCTTATCAGATGGTTATGCCGTGATGATTTTAGAAAGCCAACAACAGATAAACTCGAGACAATATCTTGCACCTGCTTATATCTATCATTCCGTTTTTATGCAAAGTAATGCTGAACGGACAATGGGAGGCACATTATTTAACTTTTATACAATATCAAAAGTGATTTCTCAGCTTCTCGATCTTAGTCATTATTTACCAAGTGATATTGGTGCTATTTTTATTCATGGTAATGGTTCGATTATTAGTGATAAAGCTGAGACGGTAGCTATTACTAACATCTTTAAACAACCCATCCCTATTATTAGCTATAAAGGGCAGATAGGTTATATTTCTAATTGCTCTGGTATTATTGATTTAATGATTATAGCTGATTCATTAAAAAATAATCGATTGATCCCCTCAACTACACATTATCCAATAGATGATGGAATGGAGGTTAATTTCCTCACTAATCAAGAGTGTGTGAACTATAGCGCTAAACCTATTTTAAAAATCGGCTTAGGTATGGATGGCTCTATTATTGCCATGTTATTAATCGCAAATGGAGAGCAAGGATGAGGCGATTATTACCCTATGATGCTATTAATTTGGCCGCTTATGCTTTTTTTGAGCCACAAGAGCCACTGATCCCTTTTATTCCTTCATGGTATAACGTATGGGAATCTCATATGTTACGTTTAGCGGGTAAAAAAAGCGCAGGAAAAAGTTGGAGTTTTCAACGCTATGGGGTCAATCATGATATGTATCTACGTGAAGGAATAAGAAAAACAAATTGTCGTCCTTACCTATCTGCAATAGAGCATGTGGTCGATCATGCTGTTGGTCAATTAGATACAAAATCACAATTCCTCTTAAAAAAAGAGCGAAATGGACTGATTTATATTGATGCATGGGGAGAGCTAACTGCTTTCGAGCAGATAGATAGTTTAAGAGATGTGTTCACTCTTAATATTATTCCTAGAAATATCGTAAAAAAATACAGTATAAAAAATTTCTCTTGCAAAATAAGAGGCGAACGTAATGGTATGATGTCGGCACTATTATTAGCACAAAAGCTCATTAATAGTGATTTACTTGATAATATATTTATTTGTGGTGGTTTTCGGGCTGTACCAATTTTATCTTTTAGTGAAATAGAAAGACAACCGATAACCCTTTTTTTCAAGCCTAATACATTGGAAAATATAAATAGTATTGAAAGAGTCGCCTGCATCATTATCAATAAAAAACAGTGTTCAGATATTTCGATTTCTATCAATCATTATTTTTCTATGAGTCAAAATAGAAAAAAGGCAATAAAGCAATTAGTTAAAAATTGGCACCGTTGTATTAATAAACAGACGGGTTCAATTTATATAACTGCGTTACTGACTTATAAATATATTTCTATACTTGAAACCGCATTCACAGCGTTACCTGTTAATCTTAATTGCTATTTTTTAAATTGTCTTTATGGTGATAGTGGGTTTATCACACCGGCTCTTATGTTCGATCATTTACAAAAAGCAGCAGATAGTGCCTCTCATTACCTTTTGAGTGCGTTTGATGGAGAAAATGGTGTTTGGCTGGTTGATTGTTGGAAACAATAATAAGGTATTTTATGTATGGAATAACAAAAGCACGCCAATTAGCACTATTTTCACTAACAAATATTAATAAATTTAATCATGATAAAAGTAATGCTGAAATAATTTTTAAAAATCTCACATTCGATATTAATAATGAGCATTTTACATTAATAAAATATCAACAAGAGAATGAAAAGAATGCATTGTTTGATATTATTTCAGGAGTTGATATTCAATATACTGGTTATACTTATTTTTTAGGTAACTATATAAATATTCTAGATGAAAAGCAGCGAGCTTTATTAAGGAATAGAATGATCGGTTTTGTTTTCAAAGAAAATTACTTTTTTAATCATTGTAATGTATTTGATAATATTTATTATTCAGTAGTCGATCATAAAGATAAAAAAAAGCTAAAGAATAATATTATAAATACACTTAAATCTATGGGCATAGAAAAACTCTATAATAAAACCCCAAAATCGTTATCAACAGATCAATTGCTAAAGGTTGCCTTTAGCAGAGCTTTAGTGAAAAAACCTAAGTGTATCATTGCTAATTATAATAATGATTGTTTCAGTCAGAATAACTTTGATTATTTTATCCAATTATTATCACAAGTACATAAAGATTTATCTATACCAATATTATTAATCACTAATTGTAATCATCTAAACATGACTGTAGATAAAATTATAACGCTTAAACATGGAGAGTTATATGATGGGGAGAAAACTTAATTGTATCGGTATTATTTTAATAATAATTTCTCTATTGCTCTCGCAAGTAGAGAGTAAAATAGACATTAAAAATAGTGATAAACGTTTTTTATTATTTATATCACTGAATACATTTACTGCCAGTGATAAATTGACCTCATTAATTTCAGAGTTAGAATACAGTATAAAACAAGGTGATCATCCATTTGATAAAGTCATTTATGGTTATGTTAGTGTATTTTTATCCGCTTATTATCATAAAAATAAAGCTTATTCTCAGGCTGCACAGACAATAAAAAAGGCCTTTTTTTATCTTGATGAAGTTGTTGAAAAAAATCCAACTAATTGGCGGTTGATCTATCTAAGATTAAGAATGGATGCTTTTACACCTCGTTATTTAGGGCGCTGTGTGGTGGCTAAAAAAGACAGTCAGCAATTACTTGAGAATATTAATATCAATAGTGAACTTATACCCATGATTAACTATATGTATGCGCGTGCATTATTTAGTTGTGAGCAAGTGACACAAGCAAAAAAGATCATGGCTCAATTACTTCAAGAAAATGAAGCGAGTAAAAAAATTGCTCGATATAGTTTCACTAGCGTTCCTCCTTGGTTATCTATTGAAAAGACCGCGGTTATTCAACCAATAACATTAGAGAGTGATTAATGGAAAATATTATTATATTCATCTCAATATTTATTTTGATAGTATTACTTTCTAGTTCATTATCTTGGTTTTATATCAAATACACATTAGGGTTACTTTATATAACCCTTAGCCATTTTTATCGAAATTTATGTTTTATCGTTTTACTCTGTGTCGCCATCTCGATTTTGGAGGGTTTTTATCATCACCTCACGCTACTGCTCAAAGAGCAAGTAGCATATTCCAATTTAGGGCATATCGAAATTTATAAAAAAGATAATAAACAGGATATTACTGATAAGAAAGATTATTTGGAAATAACCAATGCTGAAGAAATCATCCATTTATTAACTTATGATAAGCAGTTATTAGAAAAAATTCAGGTAATTTCACCACAAATTATTTTTTCAGGCATGATAGAAAATGTTATCAATAAAAAAACAGTATTGTTTTCTGGCCTAGCTATCGAGCCTAAGTCATTATTAACCATAGGAGCATACGATCTAACTGTTTCAGGGAGTGAATTGTCTCATGTCAGAAGAACAGAAATCACGATAGATAAGTTTATTGCTGATGCTATAAATATAAACTATGGGGATTTAGTTAATGTTGTATTTATTCATAATAATGAAAAAATGGTATTACCAACTTATGTACGTGGTATTTTTAACACACAAATAAATAGTTATCCTTATGCCATGATCAAAATTCCATTAGAAACACTACAATATATAAAAAAAAGTAAAAGTGTCTCAAAAATAAATATTCTATTAAAAAATGTGCATGATATGGATAGCGTAATAGCTAAAATAACAAGGATTAATAAAGAAAAATCTTTAAATTTGCAAGTGATCCCTGTTATTGAGAGACAAAGTTATATTATTTCTATTGTGACATTCTTTAAGTGGTCAATGCTATTATTGTATAGCATTATTGCTATTTATTATTATTTTTTAGTGAATAAAATCATTATCATCACTATCAAAAAAGCTATTGGTGATCTGTTCGAATTTAATCGATTAGGTATTTGGCGAGGTAGTTTTTCTCGATTATTTATTTTATTGGCTATTTTTATGACTATAACAATTTCTATAACGATATTATTAATTAATCAGCTATTATCTTGGTTGATTAATTTGAAACAAATCAATATTTCTTTATCTGATAATAATAGCTATTCATTAATGATCCCTTGGCTATGGCAATATGATGCTATGTTTAAAATCCCTCTATTATTATTTTTTTCCGCAACAATCGCTTCGTGTAACTCTATTTTTAAAGTTAGCCACTATTTACAAAAATATCAAAAAAATAATATTACTATTTAGGAGTATGGTCTATGCCATTGAGAGAGAAAAAGTATCACCAAAATCAAGAGAGCATTTTATTTTTTCCAGGTCAGGGTAGGCCTTATTTAGGTATGGGAAATAGGGTATATCGTGACGTTCCATCAATAAAAGAAGTATGGAATTGTGCGAGTGAAATAGCAGGGTTCGATGTAAGGACGGTTTGTTTAAAAGGGCCCATGAATAAATTGGTACAAACCTGTTATCAGCAAGTGGCGTTAACAACTATCAATATTGCTTCTCTTTATTTACTGCGTGAGCATTGTTGTGTGAATGAGGCGGGTTATTCAGGGCACAGCGCTGGAGAATATTCAGCGTTATTTGCGGCGAACGTACTGGAACTTGAATCTGTCTTTAAGTTAATTAGTTATCGCGCATCTATCATGCAACAGCTCGCTAAGAATAACAAAGGGGTAATGTATGTTGTTAAAAATTGCTCTTATCAGACGTTATCAACATTGATCGACCAGCAAGATCTCGCCACAAAGGTGAATATTTGCTGTGATAACAGTGAACTTCACCAAGTTATTGGGGGGGAGTATGCAAGTGTACGTAAGGTTGTTAATCAATTAGCTAATATGAAAATAGAAACGAATAAATTAGCCGTTAATGGTGCTTGGCACACTGAATTGATGAGCGAAGGGAAAAATTTACTTGCTCACTTTTTACAGACAATCCCTTTTTCAATCCCAGATAAACCCCTAGTGATGAATGTTTCTGCTGAGATTGTTAGCGATATTGAGACAATTAAACAGAATTTAGTTAATCAACTCACAGAAACCGTAAGATGGACAGCAACTATGGCGCTATGGTGTCATTTAGGCTATCACAATTTTATTGAACTTGGTGATAGCAAGTCATTGTATTATTTAGCGAAAAATTCACATACGCTAAAAGATAAAAATATATTGCATGTTAATGATTATATTTAATTATCTTATATAGGAGCAATTATGTTGCCTAATTATCATTATTATATGCAAGCGCATCATCATACTATGCTAACACCTATTTATATCGCCTCGATAGTATTAAGTTTATGCTTTATTAATAATTATAATGAGTTAAGTTTTTGGTTATTATTTATGGGTAACTTTGCTATTTTTATTGTCATCTTACTCAGTGCAGTGATGAATGAGCGAATATATTGGCGATACTGTCTCTTTTCTGAAAAGTTTTATTTAAAAAATAATAATAAAAGCGATATAAAAAGGACGATAATATCACGTTATTTTACTGTTTTTTCGTTAAGCTATATAATTGGGGTTATAATAATATTTCTTGTTACCTCTTATTTAATCGAGATTGTTTTTGATAGCCAAATATATATTATTATTTTTCTTGGTTTTTTCTTGTCACCATTAATGATATGGTTTTTTATGTATTTTTTGATCAAGTTTTATGTCAGTTGTTCAATTCATTATTTGAATAACTTTTCTTTATATAGCCGTGAGAAGAAAAAATTTAACATATCCTATCTTATTGTTAATGAGGTTTTTTTAAGTTTACTTGTTAATTTTCCTATTGTTTTTCCGCTCCAGAACAGTGCTACTTTCTCGTTAGAGCAAGGTTATCTTAATATTGAGTTTATTGTTGCATTAATCATTCTTTTATATAGTGTTCTGTTTGTTATGCTTTTTTTATCGAAGGCGAGTAAAATTAATTACCTAATGGGGATGATTATCTGTTATAGCTTTGAAGAAGATTTTGCTGAGGTAAAAAAAAGAGGCCTGTTTTGCCGTGTATTATGGTTTCTGATTTTGATCCCTTTAGGTACATTGTTACTCTGTTTATTATTCTATTTGCTGAATATAAAAGAGAATTTCTTTTTAATTTATTCGGTGAGTTTATCTTTAGTTATTTATCTTTATTTTATTGAGCGGAGAAATAAACTCTATCAGGAATTTATATTAGCATTTGATATGATCTTACGTTTAAAAGCACTAAAAAATTTTAAGGAGTAAGACATTGTGATGGTTATTATTTAATCCCCTAATCAATATTATTAGGGGATGAATAAGTTAAATAATTTTTTCACTCAGTGAAGGCTTTTTATTAGGGATAACATATTGCCAAAAAGAGCGTTTTTCTTTTTGGGTGGTAAATAATTTCCCCACTCGGTTGGCAATTAACTCTAATGAAAAACAGAGCACAAAGTAAATAAAGGCAACAAATAAAAAAACTTCCATCGGGTACACCATGCTGCGATTATTAACTTGTGTTGCTAAGAATGAGAGTTCACCGACACCTACAACATAAGCGAGGGAAGTATCTTTAATTAAGGCTATCCATTGATTGATAAAAGAGGGCACCATCATACGTAATGCTTGTGGTAACACGATATACCAAAGCGTCTGCCAGCGATTAAATCCTAATGATAAACCTGCTTGCCATTGCCCTTTGCCAATAGCGAGAATACCGGCTTTAACACCATGAGCGATATAAGAGGAGGTAATAAGTGCTAGAGCACAGATCACAGTGGTTATCTCAGGAATTTCCATTCCTAATACCACGGGTAATAGAAAATAGAGCCAAAAAATCAGCATAATGACCGGAATAGCACGGAAAAAACCTAAAAAAGCGGCAAATAAGTTAACCCATACCCCTTTAAGCATGGCGAGAGCGATCCCCCCAAGCGTCCCTAATATAATAGATACAATACCGGCGATCACACTAATAAATATAGTTAAAGCCGCACCTTCTAATGGCCCATCAGGATACGCGCCAAAAAGTAGATACTGCCAATTATCAGCAATAACAGTAAAGTCCATATCAATATCCTTGCGCTAATTTTCGTTGCTGATGCCATTGCCCCCAAGCTTCCATTAATGCAATGGCAGCGATATACAGTATGGTGGCGACGCCGAACGCTTCAAAAGTACGCAATGATTCAGTTTCAACTTGCCTTGAAGCATAAGAAAGCTCTGCGACACCTATGGCCATAGTGAGAGAGGAGTTTTTGATAATATTCATATATTGACCCAACAATGGCGGAAGGGCGATACGAAAAGCTTGCGGTAAAATGACATAACGCATGGATTGCCAGTGGGTTAATCCTAACGCTAAAGCTGCATATTTTTGGCCTTGTCTGACTCCCTGTATTCCTGCTCTTAGCTCTTGGGCAATAAAAGGTACAGAGTAAAAGGTAAGCCCAATAATACCGGCTAAAAATTCAAAAGAGGGCCAAGAGAGCGTTAAGCCAAATAAAGAAAGTTCATGTGGGGTGTTAAGCCATATCATGGCCGTTTGTGGCAATAGTTCACCAGAAGCAAAATACCAAAAGAAGAGCTGAACCAATAATGGGGTATTACGAAAGAGTGAAGTATAAATGGCCGCACACCAACGTAATGGCGCGATATGGCTATCATAGGCAGCACTGAGAAGAAAACCTAGTAATGTGGCAATAATGATAGTCCAGAAAGAGATAAGCAAGGTGATTAAAAAACCTTGCCACAGCCAACTTAAGTAGTGAGGCTCAAGAAGATAGTGAGAAAGAAACTGCGCAAACATAATTATTACCTATTGCAGACGCCAAACCCCGCAGTAGCGGGGTTGGTGTTTTATCAATAAATCATCGCGATGAATTAAATCGTTATTTGCTCTACCATTAGGATTGAGGCGCTTGCTCAGAAAGTGGGGCAAACTTAAAGTCACCACGAGGTTGAGCGGACTTAGTATCTGGGCCAAACCAACGATTATAAATTTCGTCTGCTTTGCCTTCTTTCTCTAATCTTAATAGCGTGTTATTAATCTCGTTAATTAAACGCTGTTCACCTTTAGCTGCGGCAACGGCTTGATATTCTCGTGTAATACTAAAGGGCGATATTTCAAAATCAGCTTTGATTTTCTCAGGTAAATTAGCTAATAACCCTACTAATTTAGCATCATCTTGGGTTATCGCTTGTACATTGCCATTGCGTAATGCGGCAAACGCAAGAGGGGTATCGTCATAGGAGATGACTTTAGTTTCAGGATAGCGTTCACGTAAGGTAATTTCCTGTACGGTGCCTTTGTCAGCCCCAATGCGTAATGACGCAATTTGCTCAGGGCTGGTTAATACGCCTTTGCGCGCGATAAATTTCTGTCCAGTAGCAAAATAAGGTACAGAGAAATCGACTTGTTTTGCTCGCTCTTCGGTAATGGTGAAGTTGGCGGCAATTAAATCGACTTTTTTGGCGCTAAGTAGTGGAATACGGTTAGCTGGGTTAGTTGGACGTAATTCCAATTTTACCCCGAGATCTTTGGCAATTTCATTCGCAATATCTGCATCATAACCTGCCAATTTTTTGGTTTGTGGATCGATAAAACCAAACGGTGGGTTACTATCAAAAATAGCAATGCGTACCACACCTGCCTGTTTTATATCGTCTAATTTATCGGCTTTTGCCAGACCAGAAAAAAGCACTGAGCCAGCAATTAATGCCGTTGCCAAAACACGTAATTTCATTATTCACCCCAAAAAAAGTATTCTCATTGTTATGTTGGCTATCACGCTATCAAGTTGTTCTAAGTTCATAAAATAATAAAAAATGATATGGATATGCTTTTATAGAATAAGTTAAGGAGAGATAGTGACTTTATAAACATAAATAAAAAAACAGAGGCAAATAATGCCTCTGTTTCAGAGCGTAAAGAGAGTGAATAAATTATTTAATTAGCAGAATGACTATCATCATTTTTTGTCAGCATTCTTTCTACTTGGTCACCCCCTAAATGACGGAAGTCATGACCCTTAACGTAGTAGAAGATAAACTCACAGATATTTTGGCAACGATCGCCAATACGTTCGATAGAACGAGCACAGAATAATGCCGTCAGTACGCTCGGGATAGTGCGAGGATCTTCCATCATATAAGTCATTAATTGACGAACAATACCTTCATATTCGTTATCAATTTTTGCATCTTCACGATAGACTCGAATAGCTTCTTCTAAGTCCATACGAGCGAAAGCATCAAGAACATCATGGAGCATTTGTATCGCATGTTGGCCTAAGGACTCTAAACTTACTAGCAGTGGTTGATGTTGATGTGAAAATTTCTCAAGGGCCGTTTTACAGATTTTTTCTGCCACATCACCAATACGCTCTAATTCGGCGATAGTTTTAGAAATCGCCATAATAAGGCGTAAATCACTGGCGGTGGGCTGACGTTTGGCAATGATACGCATACAGGCATCATCAATGGCAACCTCCATCATATTGACTTTTTGATCACCTTCAATCACTTCATTGGCTAATGCTTGGTCTTGGTTATGCATTGCGGTAATGGCTTTTTTTAATTGCTCTTCAACTAAGCCACCCATGACCATCAGTTCTGTACGGATATGCTCTAACTCAGCGTTAAATTGACCAGAAATATGTTTATTGTGGTTTAAATTATCCATGATTTGCCTCGTTATCAGCCATAACGCCCAGTGATGTAATCTTCAGTTTGCTTCTTCGCTGGACGAGTAAATAATGTATCCGTATCACTGAACTCGATTAATTCACCCAAATACATAAATGCAGTGTAATCAGAACAACGTGCAGCTTGCTGCATATTGTGGGTGACGATCACCACGGTATATTCGGATTTTAGTTCACTGATAAGCTCTTCAATACGACCTGTAGAGATAGGATCGAGTGCAGAGCATGGCTCATCCAGTAATAATACTTCAGGACGGATAGCAATACCGCGTGCGATACATAAACGTTGCTGCTGTCCCCCAGAAAGACTATAGCCACTTTGATGTAATTTATCTTTGGTTTCATTCCATAATGCGGCTTTGGTCAGCGCCCACTGAACGCGTTCGTCCATTTCAGCGCGAGACAGTTTTTCAAATAAGCGTACACCAAAAGCGATATTGTCATAAATCGACATTGGAAATGGTGTAGGTTTTTGGAATACCATGCCTACTTTTGCGCGTAATAGCGCAATATCTTGCTTATCTGTCAGAATATTGTTGCCATCTAACAAGATTTCACCTTCAGCACGCTGTTCGCCATAAAGCTCATACATTTTATTAAAAGTACGCAGTAAAGTGGATTTACCACAGCCAGAAGGGCCGATAAATGCCGTTACTTTATTTTTGGCAATATCTAATGAGATATTTTTCAGCGCATGGAACTTACCATAGTAGAAGTTCAAGTCACGAACTTGGATTTTGTTTCCAGCGTTATCATTAGCCATAGTCATTCAACGTTCTCTCTTGCTTAACTTTCTGCGTTAGCCATGCTTATTTTTAGCAAACAGCACGCGCGCGATAATATTGATAAATAGAACACAGAGGGTGATCAGTAATACGCCAGCCCAAGCAAGCTCTTGCCATTGTGAGAAAGGGCTCATGGCGAATTTAAAGATAGTCACAGGTAAGTTGGCTATCGGTTCGTTTAGATCTGTGCTCCAGAATTGGTTAGATAGTGAAGTAAATAGCAGTGGTGCTGTTTCACCCGCAATACGCGCAATCGCTAATAATACGCCCGTGATAATACCTGATACGGAGGCTTTTAACGTGATTTTAGCGATCATCTTCCACTTGGGCGTCCCTAATGCATAAGCTGCTTCCCGTAAGCTATCAGGGACTAACTTCAACATATTTTCCGTGGTGCGAATAACAATAGGTATTTGTAATAACGCTAATGCCACAATACCCGCCCAACCAGAAAAGTGCTGCATTTGTGCCACCACAATGGTATACACAAACAGTCCAACAACAATCGATGGGGCTGATAATAAAATATCGTTGATAAAGCGTATGACTTCCGCTAACCATGAACGACGTCCATACTCAGCAAGGTAGATACCCGCTAAGATCCCCAAAGGAGTACCAATGACCGTCGCCCATAAAATAAGTAGACCACTACCCACAATGGCGTTAGCTAATCCGCCACCATCGGTGTTAGGGGGTGGCGTCATTTCTGTGAATAAGGCCCAAGACATGCCATCAAAGCCTTTGGTTACTGTAGAAAACAAGATCCACATTAACCAGAACAGACCAAATGCCATGGTAGAGACAGATAAAAACAGTGCGATACGGTTTTTTTGACGACGCCAAAGTTGGCGTTTATGGCGTATATGCAGTTCTTTTTCTGTTTGAACTTGTAATGAAGAAGAGGATGTTTTAGCCATCTTAACGTGCTCCTTCATTCTTAGATAAACGTAGTGTCATAAACTTAGAAATCGCAAGGACGATAAAGGTAATGACAAATAAAATCAGACCTAATTCCATTAATGCAGCGGTATGAAGACCTGTTTCTGCTTCGGCAAATTCGTTGGCTAATGCAGAGGTAATACTATTGCCCGGCATAAAGAGTGATGCAGAGTCTAACTGGTAGGTGTTACCAATAATAAAGGTCACAGCCATAGTTTCCCCGAGCGCACGACCTAATCCAAGCATCACACCACCTATCACACCGTTTCGGGTATAAGGTAAAACGATATTCCAAATCACTTCCCATGTGGTACAGCCGATACCGTAAGCGGATTCTTTCATCATCACCGGGGTCTGTTCAAATACATCACGCATTACAGACGCGATATAAGGGATGATCATAATTGCGAGGATAACCCCTGCTGCTAATATACCGATACCAAACGCAGGACCAGAGAATAACTCACCGACAATAGGGACTGATGAGAGCACATTGCCAACAGGCTCTTGGAAGTATGTGGCAAAGAGCGGCGCAAAGATAAAGAGTCCCCACATACCATAAACGATACTTGGAATAGCGGCTAATAACTCAATAGCGATACCTAATGGGCGCTTTAGCCAATTGGGTGCCAGTTCTGTTAAAAAGAGTGCAATACCAAAACTCACCGGAACCGCAATGATCAGGGCAATAATTGAGGTAACGACAGTACCGTAAATTGGTACTAAAGCACCGAATTCCTGTGCGGGTGGATCCCACTCTTTCGTCCACAAGAATGACAGACCAAATTGTTGAATACTTGGCCATGAGGCGAAAATCAGTGAAACAATGATACCTGCTAAAAGCAAAAGTGTAATTAACGCAGCTAGTCGAACTAGTGCGCTAAAAATAACGTCCCCTCGTTTACTCGGGGCCTTTATTACCGTTGTATGCTCGGCCATAAAGCCTCTTTAATTTATTACCCCCTGTGTTGCAGGGGGTGAACGTTAATCTATTTTTTAATGGTAACCCTTTGGTTAGTAAATTGGTTTACCATTACTGTCTTTGATGCTTGTTTTCCAAGCGGCACGAATTTGTTCTACCACTTCTTTTGGCAATACGGCGTAATCAAGATTTTTCGCTTCATCATTGCCTTTTTCATATGCCCAGTTAAAGAAATTCAGTACTTCTTTTCCTTTAGCCGCATCTTTTTGCGTTTGATGCACTAAAATGAAGGTAGTAGAAGTAATTGGCCAGGCATTTTCGCCTTTTTGATTCGTTAGGTCTTGTGCAAAGCTCTTACTCCAATCAATTTTTCTCGCTGCTGCGCTAAAACTATCGGCAGTAGGAGGAATAACTTCGCCATCTGCAGTGACTAATTGAGTATATGCAAGATTGTTTTGTTTTGCGTAAGCGTATTCAACATAACCAATTGAGCCTGGTAGACGTTGAACAAAGGCTGCGATGCCATCATTTCCCTTACCACCTAAGCCTGTAGGCCATTTAACGGTAGAGCCTGCGCCTACTTCATCTTTCCATGCGCTATTTACTTTAGATAAGTAGCTAGTAAAAACGAATGATGTGCCTGAACCATCAGCACGACGAACAACAGCAATGTTTTGGTCAGGTAGATTGAGTTTTGGATTTAGTTTAGCTATAGCAGGATCATTCCATTTTTGGATCTTGCCTAAGTAGATATTCCCGATAGTCTCACCGTCTAAGACAAGCTCACCGGATTTAATACCTGAGATATTGACTGCCATCACCACACCACCGATGACAGTTGGAAATTGGAATAAACCGTCAGCCTTGAGTTTTTCATCAGCTAATGGTGCATCAGAAGCACCAAAATCGACAGTATTAGCAATGATCTGTTTTACACCACCAGAAGAGCCTATGCCTTGGTAGTTAACTTTGTTGCCAGTTTCTTTTTGATAGCTATCTGCCCATTTTGCATAAACTGGAGCAGGGAACGTTGCGCCAGCACCAGTCAGTGAGGTCGTTGCCTGTGCAGAAAGAGCCGTCATTGAAAGTGCAGCGGCAATGACACTGGTCAGGGTGGTACGCATCAGTTTCATAATCCCTCCTGTGGGATAGGTAGAATAACTTTTCGACATCTATCAACTTCGGTTACGGTACGCACAGACAATAGGTCAGTTAGATGACAATTAAATGT
The DNA here is from genome assembly GCF_054767435.1 of Proteus sp. MB838. Lineage (NCBI taxonomy): Bacteria > Pseudomonadati > Pseudomonadota > Gammaproteobacteria > Enterobacterales > Morganellaceae > Proteus > Proteus sp. MB838. The sequence goes on along the minus strand of NZ_BAABMO010000001.1, from coordinate 48,459 downwards.
CTTAATTGTGACAGTTTTATGACAAAGCAGAAAAAGAGTGAAAATAATGCATAAAAATAGGTGAGAAAAAATAAGAAGGGCGTTAACGTTAAAAAGTGAGGATATTAATCATCTTCGTCTTCTTGCACTTTTAACGGAAAGTTGGCACGGATCAGTAACCCGCCTTTCGTGCTATCGCCGAGTTCGACAAAGCCACCATGGGCATCCATGATCCGACGAATAATAGATAGACCTAAACCCGCACCGGTTGAACTTCGTGCTTGTTCCCCTTGAACAAAGGGTTGGAATAAACGTTGTCTATCTTCTTTGGCAATGCCTGGACCATCGTCTTCAACTTGAAACCAAGCATATTCTTCATTTTGATTACTTGTGATGCTTATCCAACCATGTCCGTAGCGTGTGGCATTAACAATCATATTGGTAAGCGCCCGTTTGACGGCAATTGGGTTTGCTGTGATATTGATAGGATAAGGGTATAAATGCTCTTCGCTGACTTTACCTGAGTTAGATTCAGCGCAGATCACTTCTCGCAATAGACCATTCATATCACATAATTCTAAAGACATCTCTTTGCCTGTGCGCATATAGTCTAAAAATTGACCGATAATGGCATCGCAATCTTCAATATCTTTATTGATAGAATCAGCAAGATAACTATCTTCAGGACTCATCATTTCTGTAGCAAGACGAATACGCGTTAACGGAGTGCGTAAATCATGGCTTACCCCGGCCATCACCAGTGTTCTATCATTATCTAATGAACGAATATCTGATGACATTTGATTAAATGCTCGAATAATTGAACGCATTTCAGCAGTGCCTGATTCAGGTATTGGTGGAGGGATCACCCCTTTACCAATGCGTCGTGCTGCATATTCAACTTCATGCAATGGACGATTTTGAAAACGGTTATATAACCAGAAAAATGCCACTACGATGATGATAAAAATAATGGCTTGCCGATAAACGGGTAATAAGAAATTTTGCCCTAATTCGGTAAGTGGTACGCGTATCCATAGCGTGGGTGAGAGTTGGGTATTAATCCATAAAATAGGATACTCTAGGGGGTTTTCTAGCCAAATCGTCGTATCACTATTGAGATAATCCGTCATCTGCTGGCTAAGTTCTAAATCTTCTCTTGCCCATTCTAAACCAGCTTTTAAAGCGGCGTCTTTATCAAAGAATGAGATACCTAACTCGTTGTAAATTTTATTACGTAGAGCGGGAGAAATTTTAAGTGGGGTGCCATCGACTAAGATCAGTTCTTCCGGTACTAGCGTACGAATTTCATACGCTAATACCTTATTAAATTGCTGGAGGCTTGGCCCGACAATAAGTTGCTGTACAACAACATAACTGGCTATCAAGCTAAAAAAAAGTAATGAGATAACCAGAAATAGAGAGCGAGTGAGCTTATTGTGGGGTGAAAGCCTCAGCCTTCTCATTATGATACGCTCGTTCCATCAGGTACAAAGACATAACCCAGTCCCCAAACCGTTTGAATATAGCGAGGATGGGTGGGATCTTCTTCAATCATGCGACGTAAACGAGAAATTTGCACATCAATAGAACGCTCCATCGCACTATATTCACGACCTCGCGCCAGACTCATTAATTTATCACGTGATAATGGCTCTCGGGGATGTGAAACAAGGACTTTTAATACGGCAAATTCACCACTGGTCAAAGGCATATGTTGATCTTCGTGGAACATTTCCCGCGTACCGAGGTTAAGCTTAAATTTACCAAATGAGACAATCGCATTATCTTGTGAAGGTGCTCCCGGTAGTTCGTTGGCTTGGCGACGAAGCACCGCACGAATACGGGCTAATAGCTCTCTTGGGTTAAATGGTTTTGAGATATAATCATCAGCACCAATTTCAAGTCCGACAATTCTGTCAACTTCTTCCCCTTTGGCAGTCACCATAATAATAGGGATAGGATTGTTTTGGCTTCTCAAGCGACGACAAATAGATAAGCCATCTTCGCCAGGAAGCATTAAGTCGAGGACAATAAGATGGATAGATTCGCGAGTAAGTAAACGATCCATTTGATCGGAGTTTGCCGCGGTGCGGATTTGAAAACCCTGCTCTGTCAAATAGCGCTCTAATAGTGAACGTAGACGTAAATCATCATCCACAATCAGCACTTTATAACTGTCTTGCATCTTTAAGCTCCCGAAGTGCAAATGCTTTTATTAGCGAATTCTATCATTGATAAGAATATTAAACCAAAAACAAAGAATAAATATTAATGATTTATAGGCAAAACTTGTTCTGACTTTGTATCTTAGAATATCACACTATTTATTTATCTTATTCCGAATAATATTTGATAGATAATACGCAGTAATTAACGATGCCACCTGGCGTTTGCACGCTAACTTCATCATCCACTTTTTTACCGATCAGCGCTCTCGCGACAGGGGAATCAATAGAAATCCACTGTTTTGCTGGGTCAAATTCATCAGGGCCGACTAGTCTAAATGTCTTAATGTTCTCATCATCGTCTTCAAGGGTTACCCAAGCGCCAAAATACACTTTTCCTTCTTGACGAGGATCTGGGTCAACAATTTTTAATTCATCAAGACGTTTGGATAAAAAACGAACTCGTCGGTCTATTTCACGTAATCTTTTTTTACCATAGATATATTCAGCATTTTCCGAACGGTCACCTTGAGCCGCTGCTTCAGAGACCGATTGAGTGACGCGAGGACGCTCTTCTTTCCAAAGATATTTTAGCTCTTTATCCAAGGCATGCCAGCCATCACGAGTAATATAGTTACTTTTTGCCATTACCAATAAATACGATCATCAACATTGAATTTCATACAGATACTATAGCGCGAATCACAGAATAATCTGTTATTTTCCTCATAAATGTCATGCTTGGCCTATAATAAGCGGAATTTTTTTCTTATTGCGCGTGTATAATAGCCATCTTTTTTAACCACTCCTCTCGGTAGGTAAATATATTATGAATGAATCATTAAGCCGAATTATTGCACAAGAGCTATCAGTAAAGCCCCAGCAAGTACTTTCGGCCATTACGTTACTGGATGAAGGGAATACGGTGCCTTTTGTGGCCCGTTACCGAAAAGAGGTAACTGGTGGGTTAGATGATACTCAGCTTCGTCAATTGGAAACCCGCCTGAGTTACTTACGGGAACTCAATGATCGTCGCCAAACTATTTTAAAATCAATTGAAGAGCAGGGGAAACTCACAGAAGAATTACGCTCTTCGATTAATGAGACGCAAAGTAAAACAGAACTTGAAGATCTCTACCTTCCTTATAAACCGAAACGTCGTACTCGTGGGCAAATTGCAATTGAAAATGGCTTAGAGCCATTAGCTGATTTGTTATGGAATGAACCACAACATACTCCTGAAGACGCAGCAAGTGCATATATCAACCCTGAAAAAGGAATAGATGATAGTAAAGCAGCCTTAGATGGGGCTCGCTATATCTTAATGGAACGTTTTGCAGAAGATGCTGGATTATTAGCTAAAGTTCGCCAATATTTATGGAAAAATGCGCATCTTGTTAGCAAAGTTGTTGACGGAAAAGAAGCAGAAGGCGCTAAATTTAGCGATTATTTTGATACTCATGAGCCGATTGCTCATGTACCTTCTCACCGTGCATTAGCGATGTTTCGTGGTCGTAATGAAGGTATTTTGCAGTTATCACTTAATCCTGATCCACAATTCGAAGAAGCCCCCAAAGAGAGCTATGGCGAACAGTTGATTACGGAGCATTTAGGTTTACGTCTTAATAATCAACCTGCGGACAGTTGGCGTAAAGCCGTTGTCAGTTGGACTTGGCGTATAAAAGTGTTAATGCATCTTGAAACTGAGTTAATGGGTCAGTTACGTGAGAAAGCGGAAGATGAAGCCATTAATGTGTTTGCACGTAACCTAAAAGATCTCTTAATGGCCGCACCTGCAGGTATGCGAGCTACGATGGGGCTAGATCCTGGTTTACGTACTGGGGTTAAAGTCGCGGTGGTGGATAGTACCGGTAAGCTGATTGCGACAGATACTATTTATCCTCATACCGGACAAGCGGATAAAGCCGCTGCTAGTGTAGCGGCATTATGTATTAAGCATAATGTAGAATTAGTGGCGATTGGTAACGGTACTGCATCACGTGAAACAGAGCGCTTTTTTGCTGATACAGTAAAACGCTACCCAGAAGTTAAAGCACAAAAAGTGATCGTGAGCGAAGCCGGGGCATCGGTTTATTCGGCATCAGAGCTGGCAGCGAAAGAATTTCCGGATCTGGATGTTTCTCTTCGTGGCGCTGTTTCTATCGCTCGTCGCTTACAAGATCCATTGGCGGAATTGGTAAAAATTGACCCTAAATCTATCGGGGTGGGTCAATATCAGCATGATGTGAGCCAAACATTATTGGCAAAAAAATTAGATACTGTTGTTGAAGACTGTGTAAATGGTGTCGGTGTTGATTTAAATACAGCCTCTGTACCGCTATTGACGCGAGTGGCGGGGCTTAGCCAATCTATTGCTCAAAATATTATTGCTTGGCGTGATGAAAATGGCCGTTTTGTGGATAGAAAACAGTTACTCAAAGTGGCGCGCTTAGGGCCTAAAGCGTTTGAGCAGTGTGCGGGATTTTTACGTATTCGTGATGGTAAAAATCCACTTGATGCCTCAACGGTTCACCCTGAAGCCTATCCTATTGTTGAAAATATCTTGCAATCAATACATCAAAAAATTGATCAAGTCATGGGCAATAGTGCATTACTTTCACAAATCAATGCCAGAGAATTTGTCACCGAGCAGTTCGGTTTACCTACCATTAATGACATCTTAAAGGAGCTTGCTAAACCGGGGCGTGATCCTCGACCTGAGTTTAAAACAGCCACCTTTGCCGAAGGTGTTGAAACAATGAATGATTTAGTCAGTGGTATGATATTGGAAGGTACTGTAACTAATGTGACTAATTTTGGTGCCTTTGTAGATATTGGGGTACACCAAGATGGATTAGTGCATATTTCATCACTGTCGGATAGATTTGTTGAAGATCCCCATACTGTGGTAAAAACCGGCGATATTGTGAAGGTAAAAGTCCTTGAAGTCGATTTACCGCGTAAACGTATTGCGTTAACCATGCGTTTAGATGAAGTGGCTGCTGATAGTGATCATAAACGCCAGTCAGTGACTAAGGATAATGCTTCTAAACATAGTCGCGGGCAAAAACCGACCAGAAACCGCCAATCAAATACGGGTAACAATGCAGGTAATAGTGCGATGAGTGATGCATTGGCCGCAGCATTTGGTAAAAAACGCTAATATCTTATAGGCAGCCATCAATCTCAACGTGAAGTAATAAATTGTATTACTTCACGTTTCATAACTATTCACTCAATCTATGGTTTGATGAATAAAAAGCCAAAAGTAATCAGCAATTAAATTATTTTGTTAATATAAAATATACTTTTAGTCTTTTGTCTGAGTCTGCTTTTATCTAACTTAAGGTATATTGCTAATATAATAGATAGAATATGACGTATTTTATCTTTATATTCATTTGTTGTTTCTTTTATCAACATTTTTCTATTTTCCCTATGGGTGATTAATTTTATATTAAAAATAAGTTGATCCCATTATTAACCTTACTACTGTTATGGTTTAATGGCGGGTAAAATAGAAACGTAAATTAAAATTTATCTTATTTTATTGTTCGTCATAGGATTTGCACAACAAAAATCAATGACGATAGGTTTATTTCACCGATATTGGATGATGAAAATGACATTTAATAAATTATCATTAGGGGTAGTTTTACTTTCTGCTTCATTACTAGCAGGTTGTGCCTCAGAATCTTCTCGCTCTTTAGAGGTTGCTAAAGTGGCTACCTATAATACGACTTACTCAGGACCTAAGAGTGCCATTGCTATTGGTAAGTTTGATAACCGTTCTAATTACATGAATGGTATTTTTTCTGATGGTGTGGATAGATTGGGTAATCAATCTAAAACGATTTTAATTACACATTTACAACAAACAGGCCGTTTTAATGTTTTAGATCGCGCTAACTTAACGGAGTTAACACAAGAAGCGAAGATTAAAGGCCAAAGTCAGCAATTAAAAGGCGCAACTTACGTTATTACTGGTGATGTGACAGAGTTTGGTCGCAAAGAAGTAGGTGATCGCCAACTATTTGGTATCTTAGGACGTGGAAAAACCCAAGTTGCTTATGCCAAAGTGAACTTAAATGTTGTGAATGTGAATACCTCTGAAGTGGTGTTCTCTACGCAAGGTGCGGGGGAATACGAGCTTTCTAATCGTGAGATTGTTGGTTTTGGTGGCACAGCAAGTTATGACTCAACACTTAATGGTAAAGTGCTTGATTTAGCCATTCGTGAAGCGGTGAATAATTTAGTTGTAGGGATTGAAAGCCATGCTTGGCAGCCTGAGCAGTAACCCCAATTTTATAAGGATATAAAAATGTCAAAATCATTGCTGGGGTTGCTATTTGCCTCGTTGTTATTGGTTGGGTGCCAAGCGCCAAAGCCTCTTTATAACTGGGATAGTTATCAAACGGTGGTATATCAATATTATCAACAAAGTGAAAGTGATCCTCATGCGCAAATCGATGCATTGAAAAAAAGCATCGAGGTTGCCCGAGCAAAATCATTAGGCGTTCCACCGGGGTTACATGCACATTTGGGCATGTTATATGTGACCACTGGCGCATTAGACTTAGCCATGAGTGAGTTTGATCAGGAGAAAACTCTTTATCCTGAATCAGCAAAGTTTATGGATTTTCTGATGAAAAATAAGGGAGCACAAAAATGAATCGCATTTTAACGTTAGTTTTTGTGGCATTTGCTTTTGTGTTATCAGGATGTGCAGAGCCAGTCAAAACAGACTATACCGCCTTTAAAGCAAGTAAACCAAAAAGCATTTTAGTGCTGTTACCTAAAAATCAGACTCCAGAAGTAGAAGCTGCCCATAGCTTTTTATCTCAAGTGACTTATCCTTTGGCGGAAGCTGGCTATTATGTTTTTCCTGTCGCGGTTGTTGAAGAGACCTTTAAACAAAATGGTTTGTCAACGGGAAGCGATATCCAAGCGGTGAGTCCTAGTAAGTTACGTGAGATTTTTGGTGCGGATTCTGTGCTCTATTTGGATGTCACCCAATATGGTACTTCTTATCAAGTGATCGCCAGTGAGACGCGTGTCAGTGCCAGTGCTAAATTGGTTGATTTACGTAATGGTGCCTTACTGTGGAGTGGACATGCCAGTGCATCGAGTGCAGAAGGGGATACAGCATCGAATGGTTTGGTGGGCATGTTAGTTTCTGCAGTAGTGACTCAAATTGTTGATACTATTGCAGATAAAAGTCACGAAATTGCAGGAGTAGCAAGTGTGCGTTTACTCTCTGCTGGACATGCCAATGGGATCTTATATGGTCCTCGCTCTCCCCACTATGAAAAAGAGGGACAATAACAGTTTGTTATAGTGATTACTCTTTTAAAAGACGCGGTTTATATTGTAAATATAAGCCGCGTTTTTATTTATCTATTATAAATAATAATTATTCTTATTTATATTGGGTGATTTTATCTGCATTTTATATAAACAGCGTGCGACTACTGATTTGAGAGTGAAACATTAAGGGGGGGAAATGATATATCGCAGAGAACTAACCATCCTTGGTTGATTGTCCATTTCCTTCCGTGGCGCATAATCCTTAATTCGGAATATATAAAGAGACGATTAAATAAGAGAAATATCAGAATGAATGCGAAAAGGTAATGGGGAGTGCTATCTTTCCTTGTAATATAGCGACCTTTATTCTTTTACTGAGCCTCAAATTTAAATCAAAACACGACTTAATTGGATATTAATCAATGTTTAAATATAGAGTATGTAATATTATAAATTAGGTAAAGGGCTAATTATCATTATAATTATAACTATCGAATTATGAGAGAATAAAAATATAATAAAATTAATAAAACGATATATTTATTTATTTTAAAGTGTATTTTGAGTAATATATTTTTTTTAATGTGTTATAAAAATAATCGAAAAAAGATGTGTCATTAAAATGTGCTACTAACATATTGAATAAACTTAAATTATTCATAAATAAATTTTAACAGTAATACTATTTCCGTTTAATGTGATCTATATCATATTTTTTACTTGAGTGATTATTTACAGATAGAGTGAAAAGATCAAAAACAGGATCTTTTTTTCTCTCGTGTTCAGTTAAGCATTTATTGGTTACACTATTATTTCTGGTGGTCATAATGTCTGTTGGCTGGTATGGCACATCGGCGGTTCACTTTTGGAAGGTAGAAGCATGTCAGAACAAACAATTATTTGGGATCTTGACCTGATCCATAAGTATAACTATTCAGGTCCGCGCTACACATCATACCCAACGGCATTGGAATTTAATCAGCAATATAGTGATGCGGATTTCGAACAAGCAACAAAGCGTTATCCCGAACGACCTCTGTCACTGTATATTCACATTCCTTTCTGCCATAAGTTATGTTATTTCTGCGGTTGTAATAAAATTATCACGCGCCATAAACATAAAGCTGATGAATATCTTGATGTTTTAGAAAAAGAAATTATTAATCGCGCTCGCTATTTTAAAAATAGAAAAGTGACCCAAATGCATTGGGGGGGCGGTACTCCCACTTTTCTTGATAAACAGCAAATTAGTCGCTTAGTCGCCTTATTAAGACAACATTTTCATTTTGTGGAAAATGCTGAGCTCTCTATTGAAATTGATCCCCGTGAGATTGAGTTAGATGTTATTGATCATTTACACAATGAGGGATTTAACCGCCTAAGTATGGGGGTGCAAGATTTTAATAAAGAGGTGCAACAAAAAGTTAATCGTGAACAAGATGAAGCATTTATCTTTTCATTAGTAGCAAGAGCGCGTGAAGTGGGCTTTCATTCTACCAGTATTGATTTGATCTATGGGCTACCTAAACAGACTAAAGAAAGTTTTGCTTTTACGTTAAAAAAAGTGATTGAATTGTCCCCTGATCGCTTAAGTGTGTTCAATTATGCACATTTACCTAATTTATTTGCCGCACAACGTAAAATTAAAGATGAAGATTTACCACTTGCAGAAGAAAAGTTAGAGATCTTGCAAGAGACTATCACCACACTCACCACAAATGGTTATCAGTTTATTGGTATGGATCACTTTGCTAAGCCTGATGATGAATTAGCGGTTGCACAACGCCAAGGTATTCTACATCGTAATTTCCAAGGATATACCACTCATGAAGAGTGTGACTTATTGGGAATGGGCGTTTCAGCTATCAGTATGCTGGGTGATCACTATGCGCAGAACGAAAAAGTGCTAAAAGAGTATTATGCTCGCGTAAATAGCGAAGGGCATGCGTTGTGGCGTGGACTCTCTCTAACTCATGATGATTGTATTCGTCGCGATGTTATTAAGACCTTGATTTGTAATTTCCATCTTAACTTTACTGAGATTGAAAATCTATATCAGCTTGATTTCCAAGATTATTTTAAAGAAGACTTAGCATTGCTTGCACCAATGGCAGAAGATGGATTGGTGGAGATCAGCGCAGAAAAAATTCAGGTCACTCCAAGAGGACGTTTATTGATCCGTAATATTTGTATGTGTTTTGATACTTATTTACGTAATCAAATGCGCCAACGCCAATTCTCTCGAGTGATTTAGTGGGCAAAAATAAAAGGGAGGGGAGTGACTTAAAACTCCTCTATACCTAACTCTTTTAATTTACGTGTCAGCGTATTTCTTCCCCATCCTAATAAACGTGCAGCATCTTGTTTATGGCCTTTTGTATAGGAAAGCGCACTGAGTAGTAAGGTGCGCTCAAATTGCGGTAGAGCATCATTAAGAATATTTTCTTTGCCTTCACTGAATACCTCATCCGCCCATAATGAAAGATGTTGTGACCAATGTTGAGAGGAGACTCGAGGTATCGATTTGCTCTTCTCATCTGATTGGCGGATCTCTTGAGGTAAATCTTGCGGCATAATCTCTTGGCTAGCGGTCATAACCGTTAACCAACGACATACGTTTTCTAATTGTCTGACGTTACCTGACCAGTGGTATTCCATCATGCAATGTAAACTTTGCTGGTGGAGCACTTTGGTTTCAACACCAAGCTCTCGAGCGGTTTTTTGGAGAAAATAACGCGCTAAGCTTGGAATATCTTCTGTTCTATCACGCAGTGGAGGTAATTGAATACGTATTACATTGAGTCGATGGTAGAGATCTTCACGAAAATCACCTTCCATTACACGTTTTTCTAAGTCTTGATGAGTCGCGGCAATAATACGTACATCGACTTTTACAGGGGCATAACCGCCAACACGATAAAATTGACCTTCAGCCAAGACGCGTAATAAGCGGGTTTGAATATCCAGTGGCATATCGCCAATTTCATCAAGAAAGAGGGAACCGCCATTTGCTTGTTCAAAACGACCTTGGCGTACTTGAGATGCACCAGTAAATGCCCCTTTTTCATGACCAAAAAGTTCTGATTCAATTAAGTCTTTGGGAATAGCCGCCATATTGAGTGCAATAAAAGGGGCTTGTGCTCTCGGACTATGGCGATGAAGAGCATGTGCAACTAATTCTTTACCAGTACCCGACTCGCCATTGATAAGCACACTAATTGATGAGCGAGAAAGGCGACCAATAATGCGATAAACCTCTTGCATCGCAGGGGCTTCGCCAATCATGTCAGAGACAGATTGAAGGTTATTTTCTGTTGTATTAGGTTGTTTTTGCTCTCGATAGTGCGTAATAGCACGATGAATGAGTGCAAGTGTATCATCAATATCAAAAGGCTTGGGGAGATAATCAAATGCCCCTTGCTGATAAGCATTTACCGCGGCATCAAGATCAGAATGCGCTGTCATGATAATAACCGGCAACGTAGGGTGTTGCTCTTTAACGCTTTTTAATAGAGATAAACCATCAATATCAGGCATACGAATATCTGATAATAATACATCGGGAAGTTCACTATTGAGTGCACTGAGGACGTCATTAGCGTGTTCGAAGGTTTTACATGTAAGGCCTTCTCGTGTAATAGCTCGCTCAAGCACCCAGCGAATAGAGCTATCATCATCGACAACCCATATATTTCCTTTTTGCATTGGTTATCTCCTATTTTATTGGCAAGTAAATAGAAAACTCGGTATTTCCCGGCCAACTGGTAAACTCAATTTTACCGGCGTGTTGGTCGACTAAGCTACGTGCAATGGATAAACCAAGGCCATTTCCGCCTTCTCTGCCACTGACCATCGGGTAAAAAAGCGTGTCTTGTAGATGAGGAGGAATACCCGCGCCAGTATCAATCACATCAATGCGAGCCACTAGTCGATGACGTTCACCCTGCAGTGTGACTTGGAACGCTGTTCGGGTTCGCAAAATAATAGTTCCCCCAGTTTTCTCCACTGCCTGTAATGCATTGCGGGTAATATTTAACAATACCTGCTCAATCTGATCCGGATAGTGTGAAAGCTCAGGTAGACTAGGATCGTAATCTTTGAGTAAGGTGACATTTTCAGGGCATTCTAATGTGATAAGTTGTGCAACACGCTCTACAACATGATGAATACTCTGAAAGGTTTTGGTGCCGGGATGTTGTGGGCCGAGTAACCTATCCACAAGCGCTCTTAGGCGATCGGCTTGTTCAATAATGACTTGGGTATACTCAGTCAGCGCAGGATCAGGTAATGATTTTGCTAATAATTGAGCCGCCCCTCGTAATCCACCGAGTGGATTTTTAATTTCATGTGCCAGTCCCCTAACCAATTCCCTAGCCGCCATTTGTTGTGCTTGTTGTATCTGCTCTTGGCTTAACCGGCGTTGACTATCCATAGGCGCCAGCTCCAACAAAATGTGTTGCTCGGAAATAGGCTGGGCACTGAGCGACATAGTGTGTGATTGGTTATTAATAACCAAAATCACTTCGTTATCAGTGAAGCTTTGCCCATTTGCTAATGTTTCACGCATTAACTGTTCATCAAAAGAGGAATAACTAAACAGTGCGCTAAAAGGGGTTTCAAATAATTTGCGACGACTTTGAGCCAGTAATTGCAATGCAGCATGGTTTGCATAGCAAATAATAAACTCTTGGTTGATAACCAATACTGAGTGGATTAATGAATCCAAAATAAGTGTGTTATCAGGTAAATCCGCCGTTTCCATATTGAATACTCCCATTGCACCATTTTAGTGCATCTTACCTTTTTTTTCATAAATGAACAGATGCGTAATTTATTAACAGATGCCTCATTAGAGAGAAAAGAGCCCATCCGAAGATGGGCAAAATAGCTTCACGGCAACAAAAAAATCATAAGCAAAGTAAGTACTTTAACTATTGTGCGTTACGCACTGTAATACATTTCAAATTCAAGTGGATGTGGTGCCATACGAACACGCTGCACATCAGTACGTAATAGCTCAAGATAAGCGTCTAAAGCATCATCAGTGAATACACCGCCACGGGTTAAGAATTCACGGTCATTATCAAGGGCATTGAGCGCCTCTTCTAATGAACCTGCCACTGTTGGGATCTCTTTAGCTTCTTCTGGGGGTAAGTCATAGAGGTTTTTATCCATGGCATCACCTGGGTGAATTTTATTGATAATACCATCAAGACCTGCCATTAATTGAGCTGCAAATGCAAGGTAAGGGTTAGCTAAAGGATCTGGGAAACGCACTTCGATACGGCGTGCTTTCATGCTAGCGACTACCGGAATACGAATGGATGCTGAGCGGTTACGGGCAGAATAAGCCAGCATAACAGGGGCTTCAAATCCCGGCACTAAGCGTTTATATGAGTTAGTGGTTGGGTTAGTAAATGCGTTTAATGCACGAGCATGTTTGATAATACCACCGATGTAATACAGCGCCATTTCAGATAATCCGCCATATTTATCACCAGCAAATAAATTGACACCATTTTTAGACAGTGACATGTGGCAGTGCATACCTGAGCCATTATCACCCACTAAAGGTTTTGGCATAAAGGTCGCGGTTTTACCAAATACGTTAGCGACGTTTTGTACTACGTATTTATAAATTTGAGTTTCATCTGCTTTTTTGGTCATGGTATTAAAGCGGGTTGCCACTTCATTTTGACCTGCAGTTGCGACTTCGTGGTGGTGTGCTTCAACCACTAAGCCCATCTCTTCCATGATATTACACATGGTCGAGCGAATATCTTGTGAGGAATCAACCGGAGGGAGAGGGAAGTAACCTCCTTTTACCATTGGGCGATGACCTTTGTTACCTTCTTCATATTGTGTATTGGTATTCCATGCTGCTTCAATATCATTGATGGCATAAGAAGCACCAGAGATATCATTTTTAAAACGAATATCATCAAAAAGGAAGAATTCAGGTTCAGGGCCAAATAGGACGGTGTCAGCGATACCACTTGATTTTAAGTAGTCTTCTGCACGTTTTGAGATAGAGCGCGGGTCACGATCGTAACCTTGCATAGTGCCTGGCTCTAAAACATCACAACGAATAATTAATGTTGGATCTTGGAAAAATGGGTCAAGCATCGCTGTTGTAGCATCAGGCATTAGCACCATATCTGATTCATTAATGCCTTTCCAACCACCAATAGAGGAGCCGTCGAACATTTTTCCTTCTTCAAAGAAATCATCGTTAACTTGATGCGCCGGAATAGTAATATGTTGTTCTTTACCGCGGGTATCAGTGAAACGTAAGTCAATATATCTAACTTTATGTTCTTCAATCATGGATAACACATGTTCAAGGGACATAGTAACTCTCCTGGCGAATGGTTTTATTAAGTGCAGTGGCCTTACACATTTTTCGGTGAATTTTTTGCTCACCTAAACTCTATTGCGAAAAGCATGCCAACTTATCTAAAAAGGGATATATACTGTATTGATGAAGTTTAGTGTAGAATATCCCCCGTGATTTTTTAATTATTGCACAAATTTGGTGCAAATTAAGTCTGAATAGTTGCACAATTTTGGTGCAATCGGTTCAAGACGACTTATTTCTGAGGCGTGAAAAGGATCACAATTCAATTAATTGCATATTGTTAAGCAATCATTATTGTGATCTTGTTTAGTCTCTCGTCTAAAGCGTGTACAATAACACGCTTATTTCTACAATGCCTGAGGCAAATTTTGTGATCGAAAACTTGCGTAATATCGCCATCATCGCCCACGTTGACCATGGTAAAACTACTATTGTCGATAAATTACTACAGCAATCTGGCACGTTCGGTGAACGTGAAACCGTTGCTGAGCGCGTGATGGACTCTAATGATCTCGAAAGAGAGCGCGGAATTACTATTCTTGCGAAAAATACAGCGATTAAATGGAATGACTATCGTATTAATATCGTAGATACCCCAGGACACGCCGACTTCGGTGGTGAGGTAGAACGCGTTATGTCTATGGTAGACAGCGTTCTATTGCTGGTTGACGCGATGGATGGCCCAATGCCACAAACTCGCTTTGTGACACAAAAAGCGTTTGCTAACAACTTAAAACCTATCGTTGTTATCAACAAAGTTGACCGTCCAGGTGCACGCCCTGATTGGGTTGTTGATCAGGTCTTTGATCTGTTTGTTAACTTAGGTGCGACTGACGAACAACTGGATTTCCCAATTATCTATGCATCAGCATTAAATGGTATTGCGGGAACAGATTATAATGACATGGCTGATGATATGACTCCATTATATGAAGCTATCGTCAAATATGTAGAGCCGCCAAAAGTCGATCTGGAGGGGACCTTCCAGATGCAGATTTCTCAGTTAGATTATAATAACTATCTGGGTGTTATCGGTATTGGCCGTATTAAGCGCGGTAAAGTAAAACCTAATCAACAAGTGACTATCATCGATAGCGAAGGTAATACCCGCAACGGTAAAGTAGGTAAAGTATTAGGTCATTTAGGCTTAGAGCGTATCGATGTTGACGTTGCAGAAGCTGGCGACATCATTGCGATTACAGGTTTAGGTGAATTAAATATTTCTGATACGATTTGCGAAGTAGGTGCTGTGGAAGCATTACCTGCATTAGCCGTTGATGAGCCTACTGTTAGCATGTATTTCTGTGTTAATACATCACCATTCTGTGGTCGTGAAGGTAAGTTTGTTACTTCTCGTCAGATCTTAGATCGTCTGAAAAAAGAGTTAGTTCATAACGTAGCACTGCGTGTTGAAGAGACTGAAGATCCAGATGCATTCCGTGTATCAGGTCGTGGTGAATTACACCTATCAGTACTGATTGAAAATATGCGCCGTGAAGGTTACGAATTAGCCGTATCTCGTCCGAAAGTTATCTTCCGCGAGATTGATGGTCGTAAACAAGAGCCTTTCGAACAAGTCACTATCGATATTGAAGAGCAGCACCAAGGTGATGTGATGCAAGCGATGGGTGAGCGTAAAGGTGAAATGCGCGACATGCAACCAGATGGTAAAGGACGTGTACGTTTAGACTACATTATCCCTAGCCGTGGTTTAATTGGCTTCCGTACTGAGTTTATGACGATGACATCAGGTACTGGTTTACTGTACGCAACATTCAGTCATTATGACGATGTGCGCCCAGGTGAAATCGGTCGTCGTAATAATGGTGTGATGATCTCTAATGGTCAGGGTAAAGCTGTTGCTTACGCGCTGTATAGCTTACAAGATCGTGGTAAGTTATTTGTTACTCATGGTGCAGAAGTTTATGAAGGCCAAGTTATTGGTATTCATACTCGCTCTAATGACTTAACAGTAAACTGCTTAACAGGTAAAAAACTGACAAATATGCGTGCTTCTGGTACGGATGAAGCGACAACGCTGACGCCACATATCAAGCAAACATTAGAACAAGCATTAGAGTTTATTGATGATGATGAATTAGTGGAAGTGACTCCACAATCTATTCGTTTACGTAAACGTCATCTTTCAGAAAACGATCGTCGTCGTGCTTATCGTAGCAAAGACTAATTTGTTATTCTGATAATATAATTCTTAGGGCGCGTTAAGCGCCCTGAGTTTATAAAACCCCCGTCACTTCTGTGAAGTGATCCCAGCTCTACCCTTGCGGTATCGAAAAATTACAGTGCGTACCTGATAAGAGCACCAATCAACGGACTAGAGATTTTTCGATTGCACCATCGAAAGAAGCCCAACCTAACCAGAAGTATCCAACTTAGCTAGTTGCACGAGCTAAGGCACAATAACCGATCATGGAGAAAAGCAAAGACAAGAAGATGTTGTCGCTTCGCTCTGTTTTGATTAGTACCACATTGAGGCATTAGGTTTTTATGCTAAATGCTATAAGTCTTTCATGTGACGTTTTATCGCCTCTTCACTTTCAGTAAGCCAGGCATCTCGTGGTTCTTGGTCTTCTTGCTCCTTTTTCCATAGTTCTATTTGCGCCGGACTAAACCGATTTTTCCTTTTGACCATTTGGTTGAGCCTTTTTCATTTGTGCATCTCAGTCTCGGGTTTTACTTTTTTCGCTTTCATCCGATATCTCATAATCTCATAAATCATTGGCTACTTTTAAAAACGTTAACCGTATTTTTAGGTTTAAAAAAAAGATGTTAAAAATGCCATTGAATAGCACAGAAACCGTTCTAAACTGTTAGGATGGTTTTTGGTTCGAGTCTTAAAATTGCTTTGAAGAACTTTGATGGGGATGAACGGGTGGTTTTCGCTAACTAATTCGCCCGTTTAACATAATGGGTCTTATCTGAAACTAAAATGTAATAACAAAAGATGTGTGATAATGACAAAAAGATCAGATATTGATGGAGGCAGAGTTATCTACACCAAATAAATTGGATGGATAGATAAAGGTCATGCAAAAGGTGAAGATGCATCCACTTTAATGGGTGTTCTAACTGCAGGAGACTATGTTAGTGACGTAGACCCAATGACATATTTAACAGTATTAAGTAAAGAAGAGGCTTATCGTCGCTGGGATTCTTATGGCTCTATTGGTAAATATAAAAATAAGCTTTTCAAACCGTTAATTTTTCCTGATCTTACTATTTATCTAAATAATTCAATACATTACTTCGTTTCATTACCATGCTATTTGGATCGCGTAAAACCGATAGAAGATATTAGAAATAATAGTATTTTAATTCATGTAAAAGATACAACAGGAATAAACATTGGAGCTGAAAGTGAATGGATTAAAATTGAATAAATTTTTTGTTTTTCCAATATTATTGGTTTTATCTTTAATGACGACCATCATTTTACTGATGTTTCCTGGTGACAGAGAATATACCAAGCTAAATTTTGTTTATTATTACTTATACACTTTTGATGAGGTCAAAAAAATAGATTTTATATCAGATGAATATATCATTATCTATAGACCCATCGATGGAAATTCAAATGAGTCCAATGATGTTATTTTTTTTAATATAAAACCTGAAAAGAACATAGCTCTTATTGATAATCTATCTAAAAATGGATTCACCTCTACATATGATGATTTCTATAAAGAAGAGCTATGGGTTAAAGATAATATACATATAAAAATATCTATTGATGAAAAATCAAGAACCACATCACTTTTTGTTGAGAAATCTTAAATGTTTTGACTAATACTATCACCTGACATTCCTGCACAAATGTGATCCCAAGATATACCCTCATATCTAATAGTAATATCTTCATATGGTTGTGCATTAGCATGGATAAGTGAGTTCGGATAATACGCTGATATACCTATAATGCTAGCTTATTAAGAGTATTAGAAGGACTAGATTTAGAGTTATCAATTAAGGCTAAAAATTCTAATATAAACCCTATGATTGCAAGTACTGTGATAGCGAATAAAAGCGAAATTGATTTGAAAGATGATGGGGATGATCTCGACTTTTGGTTTAAAACAGAGGAATAAGGTATGAATAAACAAATCGAGAAAGTGGAAGGCCTTAATATTCAGCTACATGACATTTTAAATGCTTGATGAGCATAAAGAGAAATTAGTATTACATTGGGCACAGTTGCATGATGATTTTAAAATCATAGGAAAATAAATGGGGAGAGAGTACCTTATCATCACATGGCAATTCCTTTATAGATAAGGATGCTTCTCGTCTTATTTTTCGTCTCTTCCCCTTCTGGTTTTATGTTTTTCAAAAAATTAGGTGTGAATATGGTATTTTTTATCGTTTAAGCCTATTCACTCAAGCAATTTATGATTAAAGTAAAACGAGTTTTCTATTATGGAGAGAATTTATGCTTTATATCTTTGATATGGGTAATGTGATTATCGATATTGATTTCAATCGTGTTTTTGCCGTGTGGAGTAAACTCAGTGGGGTTCCATTAGCCAGTATAAAAGATAATTTTACGACTGGGGAAACCTTTAAATTACACGAACGAGGCAATATTACGGATATAGAATTTGCAGAAGCTGTCTGTGCTGAGCTTGGTATTGGACTGAGTTTTGAACAGTTTGCGGAAGGATGGCAGGCTATTTTTATCGCTGTTCGCCCAGAAGTCATAGATATAATGAATAAGCTAAGAGAGCAAGGTCATCGTGTGGTGGTATTGTCAAATACTAATCGATTACATCAAGATTATTGGCCTCAGCACTATCCTGAAATCGCCGCTTCAGCGGACTTTCTCTATTTATCCCAAGATATCGGTATGAGAAAGCCAGATCCTGAAGTGTATAAATATGTGCTACAGTCCGAAGGCGTTGAAGCACAAGATGCTGTCTTCTTTGACGATTTACAAACCAATGTCGATGCAGCCATTGCGTTAGGTATTCAAGGTGTTCATGTCGTAGATAAAAATACGGTTGTTGAATACTTTAAAGATCATGATTTTACTCTCCCAGTAACAGAATAACGTTGTAATAGGATAACAATTAATTGAATTTGTTATCCTTTTTTTATAAACACATATTCGGTGTTAATCAGGAATACAGTATGATTGCGTTAATCCAAAGAGTGACACAAGCGAAAGTCGATATTGCCGGTGTGACTGTTGGCGCCATTAATCACGGCTTACTCGTGCTATTAGGAGTAGAAAAAGACGATAACCAACAGAAAGCAAAAAGATTATGTGAAAAAGTGTGTGGTTATCGTATTTTCAGTGATGAAAATGACAAAATGAATCTGAATGTACAACAAGCAGGTGGTAGCCTATTAGTCGTATCGCAATTTACACTCGCTGCCGAAACCCAAAAAGGGATGAGACCGGGTTTTTCTAACGGAGCGCCTCCTGAAATGGCTGAAAATTTATATCACTATTTTGTTGAGCAGTGTAAGCAACAAGGTTTAGAAACCCAAACAGGGCAATTTGCTGCTGATATGCAGGTCACCCTGACTAATGATGGCCCAGTGACATTCTGGTTGCAGGTCTAGTTGAATTATAATAGGAGCTTACTATGTATCATTTACGAACCCCTAAGACGCAAGCAGAATTAGCAGCTTATTATACTTTTCGTTGGGAAATGCTTCGTAAACCGTTACATCAGCCCGAAGGCTCCGAAAAAGATGGTTATGATACCTTAGCGCATCACCAGATGGTGGTTGATGACAGTGGGCAACCCGTTGCTATTGGTCGTCTCTATATAAATGCCGATAATGAAGGTGCAATCCGCTTTATGGCGGTACGTGAGGATGCTCAAGGTAAAGGATTAGGCTCTTTAGTTGCCATGGCGTTAGAGTCTTTAGCTCGCCAAGAAGGGGTAAAGCGTATTGTTTGTAGCGCCAGAGAAGAGTCTGTTCGTTTCTTTGAAAAATTAGGTTATGAGAATTGTGGTTTAGTCACAGGCCCTCAAACTACCCCGATCAAACATTACTTTATGAAAAAAAGTATTGAATCATTAGATGATATTCTCCATCGTCCTGATTGGTGCGCGGAGTTGCAAAAACAGTGGCATCAGCATATCCCCCTAAGTGAAAAAATGGGGTTACGTATTACGCAATATACGGGCACCCGTTTTTATACCACGATCCCTGAATCCGGTAATCAAAACCCACACCATACTATTTTTGCCGGTAGCCAGTTTTCTTTAGCAACACTGACCGGTTGGGGGCTGATTTGGTTGTTAATGCAAGAGCATAAACTGCAAGGCGATATTGTGCTGGTGGATGCGCATATTCGTTATCGAAAACCAGTCTCAGGTCGGCCGTCAGCCGTTGCTGATATGGAAAATTTAAGTGGTGATTTAGGACGATTAGCGAAAGGAAGCAAAGCACGTATTAAGTTAGATGTTGATATTTGTGGTGATGAAGGTACGGGAGCGGTTTTTAGCGGCACTTACATTGTGTTACCCTCACAAAATAAACAGTACTAAATAATAAATCTCTATTTAATTGAAAATTAAGTTATTTATTGTTTTTATCTCTCTTTTTTTCTACCTTTTTCTTATCATGGAAATGAGGAGTGAGAAATCTCTGCTTTAGTGTCTACCTAATAGTGTTTCTATCGTCACTTAATTGAGGTATATTCCGCAGTTTACGGAGGGAAGCATGGACACCAATTTATCTACTCGTCTTAATAAATATATCAGTGAAAGCGGTATCTGTTCACGTCGTGAAGCCGACCGTTATATCGAGCAAGGTCTGGTTCTTATCAATGGTAAGCGCGCAGGCATTGGCGATCGCGTAACGGCGGGCGATGAAGTGAAAGTGAATGGACGATTAATTGAAGCGCAAGATAATTCTGAGCTGGTGTTGATCGCACTGAATAAACCTGTAGGTATCGTCAGTACCACAGATGAAGGTGAGAAAGATAATATTGTTGATTATGTTAACCATAGCACCCGTATTTTCCCAATTGGTCGTTTAGATAAAGATTCTCAGGGACTGATTTTTTTGACTAACCATGGTGATCTGGTCAATAAAATCTTACGGGCGGGTAACTCCCATGAAAAAGAGTATTTGGTCACGGTTGATAAACCCATTACTGATGAATTTATTCGCGGTATGGGGGCGGGTGTTCCTATTCTGGGACAAAAAACCAAGAAATGTAAGGTGAAAAAAGAAGCCGCAATGGTATTTCGTATCACCTTAGTACAAGGTCTAAACCGTCAAATTCGTCGTATGTGTGAATATTTTGGTTATGAAGTCACCAAGCTTGAACGTATCCGTATTATGAATGTTAGTTTGGCGGGATTACCTGTCGGGGAATGGCGTGACTTAACGGATGATGAGCTGATAAAGCTATTTGATGCTATTGAAGCATCAAGCTCTGAAGCCCCTAAACAGAAGCAAAATAAACCTAAGAAACAGATAAGTAGTAATGCGAAAGCGTTAGGGATCCATATTCCGAAAACAAAAGCCAAAGAGACGGAAAATAATACGCGTAAACGCTTTGCACAACCAGGACGTAAAAAGAAAAAACGTTAGTTTGTTTCTTTTATAATTCTGAGTTAAATAAGCGCCTATAGCGGGAGAAATTAGCGCTTATCCCGCTTTATTCCTCACTGTAATCAATCACTCTAAATCCAGTTCATCGAGTTTCTTTTGGCGACGTTCAAGTACAATGGCGGCTAATTCTGCATCCATAATACGCCCCATTAGCGTGTCATAATCCTGTTTTGATAGGCAATAAAATAACGGAGTTTGGTTATTATCACACACTTCGACACTACTACTATTTTCAAGTGCGGTTAAGGGTGCTTGCTGAAATTCATCAAGAGTGATTATTGGCAGGGAAAAATTGTCATCAGACATGAAAACTCCGCAATAAGAAAATAGAAAGAGTCTGCATTGTAACGCTTTTTGCAGCAGGCGCAATCTATGCGCCTGCTAAACCATCAACATCAAAAGGATAAATTATTTATTATTTCGCCGTCTTGCATCCTGTCATCGATAGGCGTTTGGTCATCTTTTTTACCTATTAATGTACCATTTAAGGTCGGTATAACAGCGTCAGCGGCTAAGTTGCCTTTAAGCTTTAAGGTAAATTGTCCTGTTTCATCGGTAGGTTGCGATAATTTCCAACCCATATTATTAGGCAAAGAGAGGGGCACATTCAGCCCATTGACGATAAGAGAAAATAGTCTTTGGTTATTGTTTTGTTCTAATGCAGCAGAGCCACGCACGATGCCTTTATCTACGAAAGCAGAAAACTGTGGAATAATGGCAGTATCTTGTTGTGTCATTAATGTTAGGTCAGGGCGGCGAAGCTCTACGCCATTTAATGTACCACTATCAGCACTTAACGTCGCGGTGCCTTGCCATAATCCCCATTGCCCATCTTTGGCGATGATTAAATTTTTCAGTTGGCCTGTTAGGCCGGTAAATTGAAAAGAAAAGAGGGGATTAATATCAATGAGGATAGATTGGTTTAATGATAACTGCTTAATATTGATACTCTTCACATCTTGCTCAATAGGTTTAGCAAAGAAGGAGAGCCATTGCTCAGGTAGGGTATATAAAATACCTGAGAGTGTTGCATCTTCAATATTTAAAGTCTTTGTCTCGCTGTTCCATTGTCCTGCTAGTTTTATTAGCCCTTTTTCATAGCGTAAGCTTAAATTATCTATGTTAAATAAATTATCTTGCTGATTTAACTTAGCGATCACATCAGTGACATGTTGATTTTTATACACAATATCATCGGTGTTTAGCTCACCGGATGTCAGTGATAGGCTATTATTCCACGCAATTTGAGAAAACTGCCCAGCCAATCCACTTATTGCCCACTGTTTCCCTTCGGCAGTAAAATCAACAATGTTCAATTGCTTGATAGTCATTACTGGAGATTGACTTAATGATTGTTGTAACTCTTCTAAGGTTTTTGTGGATTGCCAACGCAGTCCGGTTAAGTAAACATCATTAAGTTGCCATTGGTTATCTTGATATTGGCCTGATAAAGAGAGTGAGCCATTAAGGAACTGGGTGGCTAATTTTTCAATCAAAATACGATTTGGTTGATATTCGCCAGCAACAATAAAATTATTAAAGCTATTTTTTCCTATCATGCCATCAGCAATGGAAAACTGAAAATGCCCCGCACCAATAGGATCGGTCGATGTAGGTTTCCAAGGTGTGATACCTCCCGTTATTTTGTTAGCGCTAAAGGTGAATGTTGTGCTAGATGTTGGCATGCTATCTAACTGCATATTTTTAAACTGGAGAATATCTGCACTAACAGGAAGGGGAGCTATTTTATTAGCTAAAATAATTTTACCATTCTCTAAAGTAATTTTTTGCAGATGGGACGGCATAGTAAAAAATTGCCAGTTAAATCTAAGTTGTGCTGATTGGGCTAATACGGCGGTTTTATCTTGTTTGGGGTTAATGGACAGATCATAAACAACAATTTGTTCTGGTTGAGTTAAATCATGTTCAATACCGGAAAAGCGAATGTCATAATCACTATACTGTGTTAACCATTCACTGGTTTTTTGCGCACCCCATTGTGTTTGAAGAAAGGCATAAATCACAATAATAAATAAAATAACGATAAGTATCAGAGATACCAAACTTTTTATCAGCCAGCGCATAACCTTTCTCCTGTTTTATACTCCATCAAAACATCATACAGTTATGCCTGAAAATTGACTTTTGCTCAAGTATTCATCAATAAAAGAGTAGTTATGGCATTCTCTTTTATCTAGCCGATATTCTTGCCTAAAAGTAAATAATAATTTTGTTGCCTTAAGTAATAATTAAATCATGTTATTAATCAATTTATTAAATGCGCTATTCCGATTAAAGAGTGAAATAGCGCCGGATTGTGTTTCAGCTATTATTTTTCGGGTGGAAAAATCAGGTTTAAAATAATAGCGGTTAGACCGCCTGCAGCAATACCGGATGACAGTAATGTTTTTAGCCAATCAGGTGCAAACTGTAATATTTGAGGTTGCTGTGATACCCCAAGTCCTACGGCCAAAGAGATGGCGAGGATCATAATAGCACGACGATTTAGTGCCTCTTTAGAGACGATACGCACCCCAGATGCAGCGATAGTACCAAACATAACAAGCGTTGCCCCCCTAGTACAGGTTCAGGAATTCGTTGTACAAATTCTGCCACAGAGGGAAATAACCCTAAAATAATCAACATGGCTGCTACGACATAGCCCACATAGCGACTTGCCACACCTGTTAATTGAATAACGCCGTTATTTTGCCCAAAACAGGAGTTTGGAAAGGTATTAAAAAACGCAGAAACCATAGAGTTCAATCCATTTGCTAATACGCCCCCTTTAATGCGCTTCATATAAAGTGGCCCACTGACGGGTTGTTCTGAAACATCTGAGGTGGCAGTAATATCACCAATGGTTTCTAATGAGGTGATCATAAACACCAGCATTAGTGGGATAAGCAAATGCCAATCAAATGAGAGGCCATAATAGAAAGGTTCTGGTACGGTGATAATCGGTGTTTCTTGTTGTTCAGGCGGTGTAGGTAGCATATCTAGCCACCATGCCAAAATATAACCGACAGCCATAGCAATCACTAAAGAAGCGACACGTAAATAAGGGTTTCTTTGGCGGTTAAGTAAAATAATAACCACTAATACCGAACCCGCTAATAAAAGGTTTTTAGGTGAGCCAAAGGTGTTACTTTCAATAGCGGCGTAACCACCACCAATAGAAGTAAGCCCAACTTGAATTAAAGAAAGGCCGATAATCATCACCACAATTCCTGATACCAATGGTGTGATAATCCGGCGAGCTAAATGTAAAAAACGCGATAATAGCACTTCGGTAAGTGAAGCAACCATTAAAGTGCCAAATAGAGCCGCCATCATTGTTGGAATATCCGCGCCACCATTTTTTAATGCCAATCCCCCCATAATCAGAGGAGCCACAAAATTAAAACTGGTGCCTTGAATTGATAATAAACCTGAACCTACGGGACCCCAAGCTCGAATTTGGATCAGTGATGCAATACCTGAGGCGAATAATGACATACTGATAATGCGTTGAGTGTCATGTGCAGGTAACCCTAATGCTTGGCAAATTAAGATAGCAGGGGTTATTACGGCGACAAACATGGCTAATAGATGCTGACAAGCCGCAAATAGTGTTTGTGGTAATGGGGGCTTTTCTTCTAAAGCGAATAGAAGCTCACTCGTTTTTTGGGGCGAAATCTGACTACTTTGTGACAAATTACGATTTTCTGAAGTAACCATGATGTGAATTTCTTATCTGGCAAAAAGCGTATTTTAATGATCTGCGCCACAAAAGCAATCGTTTGCGTAAAATTGATGTTATCAAAATGCATAAGAGGCGCTCACATTTTTATATGTTTTAACTTGTGTTTATCGTCGTTTTTTTTTCTAATCGGGGTATACCTGCTTTTGGCGTTGTTCATGGATGAACTTAGCGTCGTAGTTTTTTTATACAAAATTAACAAATAAGACGGGGTACATAAATGTATCATCTCGATGTTTATGGCACGCTAGTCGCGGCCACTTTGGTTCTTTTACTCGGACGTAAGTTAGTGAAATCTGTTCCTTTTTTAGAACGGTATACGATCCCAGAACCCGTTGCAGGTGGGTTACTTGTTGCAGCTCTTTTACTTGCATTAAAATCATTTATGGACTGGGAAATTAGCTTTGATCTCTCCTTAAAAGATCCACTGATGCTCGCTTTTTTTGCAACAATTGGTTTAAACGCGAACCTTGCCAGCTTAAAAGCGGGAGGAAAAGCGCTATTTATTTTTGTGTTTGTGGTCGTTGGATTACTTTTAGTTCAAAACACAGTAGGTATTGCATTAGCAGAAATGCTAGGCCTTGATCCTCTTATGGGATTATTAGCCGGTTCTATCACCTTATCAGGTGGTCATGGAACGGGTGCCGCTTGGGGGAAAACATTCGTTGAAAGCTACGGCTTTATGAGTGCCTCTGAAGTGGCTATGGCTTGTGCAACCTTTGGTTTAGTGTTAGGTGGATTAATTGGTGGTCCTGTTGCGCGTTATTTAATTCGTAACATTCCAACCCCTGGCGCAGGCAGTGATGATCATGAAATGCCTACAGCCTTTGAGAAACCCGCTACGGGGAGAATGATCACTTCAATGGTGTTATTGGAAACCATTGCGATGATTTCTATCTGTTTAATGGCAGGGACTTTCTTATCTCAGTTACTAGAAGGTACGGCTTTCTCATTACCTACCTTTGTGTGTGTACTGTTCATTGGCGTTATTTTAAGTAATAGCCTATCAATGCTCGGTTTTTATCGTGTATTTGATAGAGCCGTTTCTGTTTTAGGTAACGTTAGCTTATCGTTATTTTTAGCGATGGCGCTGATGAGCTTAAAATTATGGGAGCTGGCATCACTGGCAATACCTATGCTGGTTATTCTCGGTGTTCAAGCGGCAGTAATGGCATTGTATGCAATTTTTGTCACTTTTCGTGTTATGGGTAAAAATTATGATGCGGCAATTTTGGCTGCGGGTCACTGTGGTTTCGGTTTAGGCGCTACGCCAACGGCTATCGCTAATATGCAAGCTGTGACAGATCGTTTTGGTCCTTCTCATCTTGCATTCTTAGTTGTTCCGATGGTCGGTGCATTCTTTATTGATATAGTAAATGCGATAGTGATCAAATTGTATCTGATGCTACCATTCTTTACGCCTATAGCAGGGTGATGACAGTGTTCATCTAGTTCGAATGAGAACGGCACAGATAAGTCTGTGCCGTTTTCTTTTATTACAGTGTTAAGCCCTCAAGTGCGCTCTAAGCCATTTAAAGTGTGTCGTTTAAGCTTGGCTATATTGGGTCTTTGCAGGTAGCCAGCGTTCGATTAACGCTTGCGAATGCTTAGGGTAATGTTGATGTAAATAACGAGCAATACGTTGTACTTCAGGAATAAGCGCCTGATCGCGTAATAAGTCTGCGACTTTAAATTGAGCATTGCCCGTCTGCTTAGTTCCTAATAGTTCACCTGGTCCTCTTATCTCGAGATCTTTTTGTGCAATAACAAAGCCATCATTACTGTCTCTGAGCACTTGTAAACGTAAACGAGCAGTTTGAGTTAACGGCGTTTTATATAATAAGACACAATGGGAAGCCACAGCACCTCGACCAACACGCCCTCGTAGCTGATGTAATTGTGCAAGACCTAATCGTTCAGGGTTATCAATGATCATTAAACTGGCATTAGGTACATCTACCCCGACTTCTATCACGGTCGTTGCGACCAAAAGCTGTAGTTTGTTTTCTTTAAAGTCGGCCATCACCGCCTGTTTTTCTGCCGGCTTCATTCGACCATGAACCAATCCAATCTTGATTTCCGGTAAGGCAATCGTCAGCTCATCATAAATAACTTGTGCTGCTTGTGCTTCAAGGACTTCGGAGTCTTCAATTAACGTACAAACCCAATAGGCTTGGCGATTTTCTTCGCTACAAGCCACCCTGATACGTTCAATGATGTCATTTCGCCGAGTGTCAGGGATAGCCACTGTCGTTACTGGGGTTCTACCAGGAGGTAGCTCATCGATAATGGAGGTATCCATATCCGCGTAAGCGGTCATCGCCAGTGTTCGAGGAATGGGGGTTGCGGTCATCACCAATTGGTGTGGATGAAAGCCTTGCTCTTCGCCTTTTTTCCATAATGCAAGGCGTTGATGTACTCCAAAGCGATGTTGCTCATCGATAATGACTAATGCGAGAGAGTGAAACTTAACTTGCTCTTGAAAAATGGCGTGAGTGCCAATAATGATGGAAACCTCGCCATTAGCTATTGCATTTTGTTGTGCTTCTCGCGCTTTACCTTTTTGTTTGCCAGCCAACCACCCCACTTGAATACCAAAAGGCTCAAACCATTTTCTAAAGGTGAGGGCATGTTGCTCCGCTAGTAACTCAGTGGGTGCCATTAAAGCCACTTGTTTACCATTGGCTATCGCTCTTAATGCACTTAGTGCAGCAACTAAGGTTTTACCTGAGCCAACATCCCCTTGAATTAGGCGCATCATAGGATAATTTTTTTCTAGATCTTGCTCTATTTCATTGACGACGCGCTGTTGTGCTGTGGTGGGTGTAAAGGGCAATGTTGCAAGAAATTGTTCACGTAATGTTGAGCCATGTGGCATTAATAAGGGTTCTGCACGATAAGATTGTGCTCCTGCCCGAGCATTAAGCATACCTAAGTTATGCGCCAATAATTCTTCAATAATCAGCCGTTTTTGTGCAGGATGTTGCCCCTTTTCAAGTTCAGCAAACGCAATATCAGGGGGAGGATTATGTAAGGTTCGTAACGCGGTAGCGAGTGGCGGTAAACCATAAATAAATTGATCAGGAAGCAGTTCATTAATGGCACAAGTATCAAGTAAGGTTAAGGCTTGTTCTATTAATTTACGCAACGATGTCTGGCGTAAGCCTTCTGTTGTTGAATAAATAGGGGTAAGCGTTTCTTGTAACTTAACTTCTGAGCCAGCCACTTTAATTTTGTATTCGGGGTGAATAATTTCAGGGCCTCGACTTCCTCGTTTTATTTCACCATAAGCGATAACTTGCTTACCCTGAGCAAGGTTATTTTTCATGGCTGCCGTGAAGTTAAAGAAGCGTAAGGTTAAAATACCTGAACCATCAGAAATTTGGCAGGTCATCATTTTTCGACGACCAAAATTTACTTCGGTTCTTAAGATTTCACCGGAAACAGTAGCTGGAATACCAGGAAGTAGATCGCTGATGGCATATAGATGGGTTTGATCTTCATAGCGTAAAGGAAGATGAAGCAATAAGTCTTCCACAGTGACTAACCCTATTTTGGCCAGTTTATCTGCCTGACTTGCACCTACGCCGTGAAGAGTGGTTAAGGGGATTGCATCAAGCAGTTTTCCTTTCATGGGAAAGTTACTCCGTCAGTTTAAATTTCCTAAGTTGTTTTTGTGTCATTTGCATTTCTGCCCACCATGAGTCCGGTGCTTCAATTTCACCACGATCATTAATATAAGGGCGAGGCAGTCCTTTACGACGAGAAACTTCAGCAAGTACTGGATAGCCACCTTCAAAGAGTAAAATTTGTTGCTCTTCTGCAGTTAATGCACTTTCGGTTCGATTATACATGCCCGCCGCCTGACGTTGGCGTTGTGCTTCATATAAAATTAATGCACTCGCCACAGAAACATTCAAAGATTGCACCATACCCATCATCGGTACAATGATATCTTGATCCGCCAGCGCGATAGCTTCTGGTGATATACCGGTTTTTTCTTGCCCCATAATAATACAGGTTGGTTGTGTGTAATCAATCTCACGAAAATCAACCGCTTTATCTGAGAGATGGGTCGCAAGAACTTGCATGCCCTGTGCACGAAAAGTGTTGATGGCGTCGGCAATGGTTGGATGAGTGTTAACATTTACCCAGCTATTACTGCCCGCTGCGGGAGAAACCAGCATACGCATTTTTTCTTCAGGCCAGATAGCATGGATTTTAGGGATCCCCACCGCGTCCGCAGTGCGTATTACAGCAGCAACATTATGAGATTTATGCACTTCTTCAAGGCAAACAGTGAGATCAGGTTGCCGCATCGCCATCATTTGGCAGATGCGGGCATAGCGTGTTGGATTCATAATTAGTTTTTATTACGGCTGACACGTAATACATCAGGCATGATACGAAGTTTACGCATAATATTGGCTAATTGGATGCGATCTTTGGCTGTCAGTCGAATAAATGCACAATAGACGCGTCCATCTTTCTCTTCGGTATTCATGCTCTGAATGCTTGAATTAGCGTCATTAATTGCTGCGGTTAAATTCGCTAATGCACCTTGATGGTTTATCATATCGACTTTGATTTCGGTAATAAAATCACCATCAATATCTTTATCCCACTCAACTGGCATGAATTTTTCTGGCTCTTTTTGATAACCGCGAATATTACGACAAGATTCGTGGTGAATAACTAAGCCTTTACCAGGGCTAATGTGCGCAACAATAGGATCACCAGGAATAGGGCGACAACATTTAGCAAATGAGATAAGTACACCATCAGCCCCTTTAATAGGTAATTTAGGTGTTTCGTCATTGGTTATGCTTAGATGTGTGTGTTCTTCTTGTTGTTGTTGGTTGTCAATCAATAAGTTACGCGCCACGACAACACTCATCGCATTACCTAAACCTATCTCAGCCATAATATCGTCCATTGAGTGAAGCTTCATGCGCTTCAACTCTCGTTCAATATTTTCTAGCGGAATATCTGCCACTTTATGATGGCCTAAAGCGTGATTAAGTAGACGACGACCTAAATTAATAGAGTCTTCACGTTTTAGATTTTTGAGCAACTGTCTTATCTTTGAACGAGCTCTTGAACTGACGACAAAGTTTAACCAAGCCGCATTCGGTCTTGCACCCGGCGCAGTAATGATTTCAACGGTCTGTCCGGTACGTAAGGATTGTGAGAGTGGATAAGGTTGTCTATCAACCCTTGCACCGACACAAGCATGACCAATATCAGTATGAACGGCGTAAGCAAAATCAACCGGAGTCGCACCCGTTGGTAATTCAACAATGCGACCTTCTGGGGTGAAAACGTAAATTTCATCAGGAAAAAGGTCTGATTTCACGTTTTCGATAAATTCAAAAGAGCTACCTGCACTTTGTTGCAATTCAAGTAAACTTTGCATCCAACGTTGTGCTCTGACTTGGGCTGTTGTCCCCGGCTGCTCACCTTGCTCTTTATAAGCCCAATGGGCCGCAACGCCCATTTCAGCCATTTGATCCATATCTTCGGTGCGAATTTGTACTTCAACAGGGACACCATGAGGACCAATGAGCGAAGTGTGAAGGGATTGATAACCATTAGCTTTGGGGATAGCAATATAGTCTTTAACGCGGCCAGGGCGAGGTTTATAAAGGCTATGCATTTGGCCTAACACGCGATAGCAGGTATCGACATCTTTAACGATGACGCGAAAGGCATAAATATCCATAATTGAGTGAAAACGTTGCTCTTTTAGCAACATTTTACGATAAATGGAATAAAGGTGTTTTTCGCGACCGTTAACTTTGCATTGAATACTCGCTTCTGTAAGGCGCCCTTCAATTTCAGAGAGGATTTTATTAATCATCTCTTTACGGTTACCACGAGCTGCCTTAACAACTTCTTTAATCACGCGGTAGCGATTAGGATGCAGAGCCTCAAAGCCTAATTCTTCTAGCTCAGTTTTAATATGGTGTATACCTAAACGGTGAGCAAGAGGACTATAAATTTCCAGCGTTTCGCGTGCAATACGGCGACGTTTATCTGGGCGTAGTGAACCCAGCGTGCGCATATTGTGAGTTCGGTCTGCCAATTTGATCAAAATA
The DNA here is from genome assembly GCF_054767435.1 of Proteus sp. MB838. Taxonomy (NCBI): domain Bacteria; kingdom Pseudomonadati; phylum Pseudomonadota; class Gammaproteobacteria; order Enterobacterales; family Morganellaceae; genus Proteus; species Proteus sp. MB838. The sequence continues at coordinate 17,211 of NZ_BAABMO010000001.1, read as the reverse complement.
ACGCGAATGTCTTTTACCATCGCCATGATCATTTTGCGAAAGTTTTCAGCCTGAGCCTCTTTTTTATCTCGAAACTTTAATTTATCCAGTTTTGAGACGCCTTCAACCAGATCTGCCACCGTACTGCCAAACAGAGTTTCGATATCTTTAAATGTCGCAGGTGTATCTTCAATGACATCATGCAACAATGCCGCCATTAGCGTTTGATGATCTAATCGCATATCGGCAAGAATACAGGCAACCGCCACAGGGTGAGTAATATAAGGCTCACCACTTGAACGAGTCTGTCCCTCGTGGGCATCTCTGGCGACGATAAAGGCTTTTTTGAGTTGTTCAACTTGCTCAGGTGGCAAGTATTTTTGAACGATTTGATTCAGGCTTTCAAACAGGTACAAGGCAGACCTACCCCTATTTTATGAGACGATTAACGACGACCTTCCGCAATCGCTGAAACCGCTTGTAATTCTGCGGCTTCTTGCTCTTGCTGCTCTTGACGTTCACGAGCATCAAGAATTTTACCGTTAATCAAACCTTCTTCGATTTCGCGTAGTGCGATAACCGTCATTTTATCATTTTCTTCTGGTACTAAAGGATCTTTAGCGCCAACTTGTAACTGGCGCGCACGACGTGCTGCGACCAGAACGAGGTCAAAACGGTTACCAATTTTCTCTACAGCGTCTTGAACGGTTACGCGTGCCATATTTGTGTTACTCCACCATTAACGAAATGACTGGGCATAATACTGAAACTTATCTCAGTCTGCCAATAATTTGCTGATTAAATCACCATGTCGTAGTGTTTGACGATCAAGGCGTAATTTTTCTGAGCGAATGATTGATTGTAAATCAGCAAGCGCAGTATTGAAATCATCATTGATGAGCAAATAGTCATACTCATTAAAATGTTCCATTTCAGACACAGCTTGTGACATACGTTTAGCAATCACTTCTTCACTATCTTGCCCACGCCCGCGAAGTCGGCGGTAAAGCTCTTCTTTAGACGGTGGCAGAATAAAAATACTGCGAGCTTCAGGCATCTTTTTACGTACCTGCTGCGCACCTTGCCAATCGATATCTAAAAAGACATCAACGCCACTGGCTAAGATCTGTTTGATAACTTTACCCGATGTACCGTAATAGTTACCAAACACACAAGCGTGTTCGATAAAATCTCCACTTGCTATCATACTTTTAAATTCTTCTTCAGTGACAAAGAAGTAATGCTCACCATGGTTTTCTCCTGGTCTCATTGGGCGGGTAGTATGAGAGACAGAAACCTGTGTGTCATATAAAGGCTGTGTTTTTAATAAAGCCTGAATAAGACTTGATTTACCCGCACCGCTTGGAGCGGAAACAATATAAAGTGTTCCTTGGATCATGATGACTTTCTGAATTTGACTGGAGAATTAATATAAATGTATGTCTAGGGAGCAAATCCCCCTATAGTATACACATACCTCGAAGCACATACAGTGCCCTTGTTTAATACAGGGCTATTTTTTTCTTAATTCAGCTATTTTTTTGTTTTGAAATAAGAGAAAAATTGAGTAAGCCCAATATTAACATACAAATAACGTCTCAGTGATAGGAATTGCCTTTTATCATCATCGAGAAAAGAGATGATACTTTGAGATACCCCACAGAATCTACAATAATTGCTGTTGTTATTACTCCGTTTCGCTAATCTTGATTTTCATAATTAAATACGGGTAAGCCAAGCTTATAGCGGATAGCGAGTAGCCGAGCCGTGAGTCCGGCAACAAGCGTAATAATAATCACGACATCTTTAGGGAGTGGCGTGTAAAACAGTAATCCCATGTAGAGCCAAGCGGCACCAAATGCGACACCCGCATAGATCTCTTTTTGGAAGACGAGGGGAATGGTATTACACAGCATATCACGTAAAACGCCACCAAAAGCGCCGGTGATCACGGCTGCAATGGCAGCAATAATAGGACCATATTCCATATCGAGTGCAATTTGGGCACCGATAATAGAAAAAACCATCAATCCGATGGAGTCTAAAATGAGAAATAATCGTCGTAGGTGTTTCATCATGGGGGCGACCCAAATAGTGATCACCGCAGCACAAGCTACTGTGACAATATACTCAGGGTGTTTGACCCAACCTAAAGGGTAGTGACCAAGAAGAATATCTCTTACTGAACCACCACCAATAGCAGTGGCTGATGCAATGATGATAACGCCAAAAACATCCATTTTACGGCGACCAGCGGCAAGAGCCCCTGTCATGGCTTCTGCGGTAATACCAATAATATAAAGAACACTAAGTAACATGATTTTTTAATTTTTTGACTGTTTAGTGAGGGTAGAGTAATCACCTTGCGAAAAAGTCTCGACTGAGTTTTTTTAGTGCCAGGTAAAATCAATTAGTTTTTATAATGTGGAAATTTATTTCCCGATAAGGATAACTATGTCTTTTCAGGAACAACAGATTACATTTGATAGTCGTCATCATCAGTTAACCAATATAAATGTTTGGACACCAGATAGCCAGTGGTTAGTTTATGATGTACGTCCCAATGGTGGATCTTTTACAGGATTAACCATAGAAAAAATTCATGCGAAAACAAAACAGCAACAGATAATTTACACCGCCACTCAAGGCGCTCATGTTGGGGTTGCCACAATCAGCCCTGTGGCACCGGTACGTTATGCTTTTATTCATGGCCCAGAAAATCCCGATGATTTATGGCATTATGATTTTCATCACCGTCGCGGTGTGATTGTTAATGAGCAGGAAGATCTTGGTGCAGTTAATATCGATGCTTGTTCCCTGACATCGCCTTATCAAGCTGGCGCGTTACGTGGTGGAACCCATGTGCATGTGTTTAGCCCTGATGGTACACGTTTAAGCTTTACTTATAATGATCACATAATGCATGAGTTAGGGCGCGAGTTCGATCAACGTAATGTTGCAATCGCAGTGCCACTCAAAGCCGTTAAAGTTGCGAAAAAGCACCCCCGTGAGTATGACGGTGAATATTTCTGTACCCTAATAAGCCAAACAGTCGCTTATCCACAAAAGGGCAGTGATGAAATTAATAAAGCCTATGAAGAGTGTTGGATAGGTAAACAAGGTTATACCAAAGCTGATGGCTCACAACAGCGTTGGGCTATTGCTTTTATTGGTGATACGGTCAGTGAAAGTGGTGAGAAGGTCGCTGATATCTTCTTAGTTGATTTGCCAGATGATGATCATGCTTTCAGTCTAGAAGGTGATAAACCTCTGGCAGGAACAGAGACGACGATGCCAGCTCCTGCACAAGGGATTGAACAAATTCGCTTGACGAATACCCACCATAGAAAATATCCCGGTGTTTTAAATCAACCTCGTCATTGGTTAAGAAGTTCACCGCAAGGAGATGCGATTGCTTTTCTGATGAAAGATGATGATGGTGTTGTCCAGCTATATACCGTTTCGCCAACTACCAAAGCGATTAGACAGGTCACTTTACAGCAATGGGATATTCAATCTGCATTCACTTGGAGCCATAGCGGAGAATATCTCACCTTTATTTGTGATAATAGTGTGATGTTATGTAATGCTAAAACAGGTGAATTAACGCGATTAACTGATAAAACAGCACAAGCACCAAGTGGTGACGCAGTCGTATTTTCACCTAATGATCAGTATATTGCTTTTATGCGTGATATTGATGGTTATCGGCAAATATTTACGGTAGAAAGTGGGTTATAACGTTTTTTTATTGTGAAAGGTAACTGATTTTGATGTTACCTTTTCTATTATTAATATACATATTATTCAAATAAAAATTAAAATATTTATTTGTCTTGATTCATTTTATTGGTTTTTATAAAGCTAATTATCATGTTAAAGTTAACTTATTGTTTTAATAATAGTTATTAGTGATTAAAAATTAAATATATTTTAATGGATATAAAATATAACAATGGAATTAAATTTATGCTGGTGGAATATAGGAATATCTCCACCGACAAAATCAAAACAGAACGTCAAGACTGAAAAAGTTGGCTTAGCGAAAAAATATCTTGAAGAACTTATCATTAAAAAAACACTTGATATCATTGCGTTGAGTGAGGTTTCTGAAAATGAAGGCTACGCTTTTAAGCAGTTGGCAACTCAATTAAAAATGGGTTATATCGATCTCTCAGGGAAAATAGGACGAATTATTATTGATATATCATTAATATATCAAATGAATAAACTAGAGTTTATTTCAAGTAAGTTTTTAACTAAACTCCAGCCTGATAATAGAATGGTAAGGGTAGGCGTTGCTGTTGTATTTAAAGAAATCGAACATCAAAAAATAATCACCCTTTTTTTATCACATTGGCCATCAATATTAAGTGCTAATGATACAACTCGAGAAGTGGCAGCTGCAGGATTAAGAAGTAGTATTAATAAACTCTTTGAAAATAATGGAGATGATGTTCAGTTTATTTGTATGGGGGATTATAATACAGAGCCTTATTCTAATGCGATGCTTAATATATTGTATGCGACAAGAGATTATCATTTAATAAAAAAGAAAAGAAAACTATTATTTAACCCATTTTGGTATCTCTTATCTGATAAGAAGACTAATAATTTAGGTACATATTATTATAATTCCGCATCTATTAATCGTTGGTATGTGTTTGATCAAATGATTTTTTCTTCATCATTTTTATATGGAAAAGAAGATTGTTTTAAATTAGATCTTGAACAGCTTGATTTTTATCGCGTCCTAAATGATGATAATCACTGCCTTGATGATATCTTTTTTAAAAAATTTGATCATTACCCCATATTTTGTAGGATCTTCCATGAATGATGAACATAAGATATTCGAAAAAATAAAAGCTTCACTCAATAGAGCATCTTTTATTATTGATCTACGAAGTAAGATAGAAGATAAAATCAGTGCAGTGGTCAAAAAGCTAGAAGTGATCACCAATAATAAAGTTAAGGTATCATTTGAAGATAATAATAAAAGTAATATTCATTTTATAAATAGTGAGCGCCTTGTTTATATTAATAATGCTGATTTAAGTAAAGAGGGTGGTTTTATACTATTTGGTTATAGCTTTAGTAAAATAAATGGCTTTCCTATTGAGATAGAAACGGAAATAGAATCTTTTCACGCAGAAGATATTGAAAATTTATTACATATTATTGTTAATATTATTGATAATGAGTCTATCAGGATCATCGAACTTACTCATCATACTATTTATAATAAATTGATTAATCACCAATAAAAAACCGGCACTGCTTTCGCAATGCCGGTTTTTATTCTTTTGAGGAAACTAGATGAATAATATTTTTTTATCTATTAAATGCAGAAGTCGTAGTGCTGCACCATTGGGCTTAATTTCGTTTCTTTCCCACTTAGAAACGCTTTCTTTAGTCATATTCAATATCAAAGCAAGGGAAGATTGAGAGATATTATTTTGCTCACGGATCCTTTTTATATCTTCACCTGTCATAGGGGTAGGATGTTTATACTTAGCTTGTAATTCTTTCGCTTTTATTCTGGCGGCAATTCGTTTAGTTGTACTGCCATCAGTGACTCCTGCATCTTCCATTTCTTGTGCAAATTTTAGCATTTCTTTCATTTTATCAGTCATATTTAACCTCTGTTAAAAGGCCTAGTGCAATCATTTTATCTATTTTATTTTGATTTGCATTGAAGAGATCTTTTGCTAGATCTTTATAGGACTCAAGTTCATCATCTGTGATCTCTTTGGTTTTTTTAGAGCTTAAACTCGATTTTTTCCAACCATCAGCAAAGAATAAATTATTCCCTTGCTTATAAAATATAATTGTTCTAATTCCGCTACTTTTACCTTTTCCTTGGATACAGGCACGTTTCTTGATAACACCACCACCTAGATCTGCCTCAAATTGTCCTGCAAGGACTTCGGTAGCGATAGCGATTAGTTCTGCATTCGTAAGCGTTATTTTTTTGAAACTATTTTTGAACATCTTTGTTTTATAAATAACCATCACGTCCTCTGTGGTAGTTTTTACTATAGTAAATTTTATCACTCAATCATAGAATGTAAATGGGTATTTTTTAATCGTTTTTTATTTTAATTTTAAGTAAAAAAACCGGCACTGCTTTCGCAATGCCGGTTTTATGTTGTTGTATGGCTAAGTTTTATAACTTATTGTAAAACAGAAATATCAGCGACTTTTAAGAACAACTCGCGTAATTCATGTAGCATGGTTAAACGGTTGACACGAATTTCTTCGTCTTTATCCATTACCATCACTTTATCAAAGAAGTTATTCACAACATCGCGTAAAGAGGCGAGTTCAACTAATGCTTCTTGGTATTTACGTTCAGCAAATAGAGGGGCTAGCTTATCTTGTAGCACAGAAAGATTAGCCGCTAGCTGAACTTCTTCAGGCGCTTTTAGCACCGAGGCTAATACTTTATCGTTGAGCTTAACATCTGCTGATTTTGCTAAGATATTAGAAACACGTTTATTGGCTTCGGCTAATGCAGCTGCTTCTTCTAAGGTTCGGAAGTAAGTAACGGCTTTTACACGAGCGTTAAAGTCAGCAGGTTGTGTTGGGCGGCGCGCTAATACCGCTTGAATAGTATCAATACTATAACCCAGCTCTTGATACCAAGCACGGAAACGACCTAGCATAAACTCTACGACATCACTGACGACATTTTTGTTCGTCAGTTTGTCACCATATAGGCGAGCCGCTTCTTGGGTTAATTCTTCAATATCTAATGGTAAATCTTGTTCAACAATAATACGTAGCACACCAAGGGCAGCACGACGTAAAGCGAAAGGATCTTTATCCCCTTTAGGATGTTGACCAATACCAAAGATACCTGCCAGCGTATCCATTTTTTCTGCTATAGCGACAGCACTTGCTACTGGATTAGATGGTAGTGCATCACCTGCAAAACGTGGTTGATATTGCTCTTTTAATGCGACAGCAACTTCTTCATCTTCACCATCATGGCGAGCATAATGCATCCCCATAACCCCTTGGGTATCGGTGAATTCAAACACCATATTGGTCATTAAGTCACATTTTGATAATAAACCAGCACGTGTTGCTTTATTGACATCAGCACCCATTTTCTCAGCAATAAAACCGGCGAGAGCTTGAATACGGTCTGTTTTGTCGCGTAGAGAGCCTAAATCTTTTTGGAAAAGAACAGTTTCAAGGCGTGGTAAGTTATCTTCTAAACGCTGTTTTCGGTCAGTTTTAAAGAAGAATTCCGCATCCGCTAAACGAGGGCGAACCACTTTTTCGTTACCACTGATTATCTGTTGAGGATCAGAGGATTCAATGTTAGAAACGAAAATAAAGTGAGGTAATAGCGCACCTTGTTTATCGTAAACAGGAAAATATTTCTGATCGCCTTTCATGGTGTAAACCAATGCTTCAGCCGGAACTTCAAGGAATTTTTCCTCAAATTTTGCCGTTAACACCACAGGCCATTCAACTAATGAAGTGACTTCTTCAACTAGGCTGTCACTTAAATCAGCGACACCACCTAGTTTTTCAGCCGCAAGACGTGCATCATGAAGAATGATGGATTTACGGTTTTCGTAATCGGCAATGACCTTACCACGTTCATAAAGGATTTCAGGGTACTGGTCTGCATTATCGATAGTAAATTCAGCTTCACCCATAAAACGGTGGCCACGAATAATACGAGCGCTTTGTACACCTAAGATTTCACCGTCAATGAGGGTATCACCCAATAATAAAGTAACAGTATGCACTGGACGCACAAAATGCGTTTCTTTATCACCCCAACGCATTAATTTAGGGATAGGCAGTTTTGCCAGTGCATTGCTTACCATACCAGCCAGTAGTTGGTTAACGGCTTCGCCTTTAACTTCAGCACGATAAAAGAGCCATTCACCTTTATCCGTTGATAAACGTTCCGCTTGGTCAACAGTGATGCCGTTACCTCTAGCCCAACCTTCTGCGGCTTTAGTTGGCTTACCTTCAGCATCAAATGCTTGCGCTATAGCAGGGCCTCGTTTTTCAACGATCCTATCTGCTTGAGATTTCGCCATATTCGCCACTTTGATGGCTAAACGACGAGGAGCGGCAAACCAAGATACATCACCATGAGTAATATTGGCGTTATCCAGTTCAGCCGTAAAATGGGTCGCAAAAGATTCGGCTAAAGAACGAAGCGCTTTCGGCGGTAACTCTTCTGTGCCGATTTCCACAAGGAAAGTCTCAGTTGTCATAATAGCCTCTTACTTTTTACACATAGGGAAACCAAGCGCCTCACGGGAAGCATAATAAGCTTCAGCGACGGCTTTGGTTAAAGTACGGATACGTAAAATATAGCGTTGACGCTCTGTAACAGAAATCGCTTTACGTGCATCCAATAAGTTAAAAGTGTGACCTGCTTTTAAGATACGTTCGTAAGCAGGTAAAGGCAGAGGTTTTTCTAACTCTAACAACTCACGAGCTTCTTTTTCATATTGTTCGAAACAAGAGAATAAGAAGTCAACATCTGCATATTCAAAGTTATAAGTTGATTGTTCCACTTCATTTTGGTGATAAATATCGCCGTAGGTGGTTTTACCTAGTGGGCCATCACACCAAACTAAGTCATAAACGCTATCAACGCCTTGAATGTACATTGCCAGACGCTCTAAACCGTAAGTAATTTCGCCAGTGACGGGTTTACACTCTAATCCGCCAACTTGTTGGAAATAGGTAAATTGCGTCACTTCCATGCCGTTGAGCCAAACTTCCCAGCCTAATCCCCAAGCACCTAATGTTGGGTTTTCCCAGTTATCTTCAACAAAACGAATATCATGGATAGTAGGATCTAATCCTAATTCTCTTAAAGAGCCAAGATAAAGCTCTTGGATGTTATCCGGTGATGGCTTGATGATAACTTGGAATTGGTAATAGTGCTGTAGACGGTTAGGGTTTTCACCGTAACGTCCGTCAGTTGGACGGCGTGATGGTTGAACATAAGCCGCTGCAATAGGCTCTGGACCTAATGCTCGTAAACAGGTCATTGGGTGTGAGGTACCTGCTCCTACTTCCATATCTAATGGTTGAACAATGGTACAGCCCTGACGAGCCCAATAATCCTGTAATGTCAGGATCAGCCCCTGAAAGGTTTTGGTATCAAACTTTTGCATGTTATATCCGCATGGCGATACATAGAATAAAAAGAAAGGTTTCAGTATACCTTCTAGACGAAAGATATACAGCAAGGAATACGGGCAATTTTCTCTTGATCAAAAAAATAGTGCCTTAATCGTTGTTATGACTATGCTCAAATAGCCAGAATGATTTTTTCTTAGTCTATTTACATGTGTTTTTATACAGTATATAAAGAGCGATATCAATTGTATGAATAACACCTATAAAGAACAAGGAATGTAGCAAATGAATAAACAACGTTGTGATTGGGTAACTCAAGATCCTGAATATCTCGCATACCATGATAATGAATGGGGAAAACCACAGCGAGATAAATACAAACTTTTTGAGATGATCTGCCTTGAAGGACAACAGGCAGGTTTGTCGTGGTATACCGTATTAAAGAAAAGAGCGGGATTTCGTCGTTGCTTTTTTGATTTTCGTCCTGAAAAAATAGCACTAATGACTGAAAAAGATGTGGAAACACTACTACAAGATCCGTCTATTATTCGTCATCGTGGCAAAATTAACGCCATTATCAATAATGCGCGTGCCTTTTTAGCGATGGAAGCTCAGGGTGAAGATTTCAGTGAATTTATTTGGCAATTTGTTGATGGAAAACCCATTGATAACCAGTGGCAGACTATTTCACAGGTTCCTGCTTTTACTGAAATTTCAGATGATATGGCTAAGGCGTTAAAGAAAAAAGGGTTTAAATTTGTTGGTACTACCACCTGTTATGCATTTATGCAAGCAGTAGGCATGGTTAACGATCATATACTCTGTTGTTTTTGCCGGCAATCTCAGCCGGAAAGTAGTATTAAATAGAAGAATACTAGTTTAGTTATCTTTAATTGGATTTAAAACTGAATTTATATTTCAATATTGGTTTTAAGGTTGGTGTTGATATTTAAGTATACATCTGTTAACGGTTGATGCTGAGTCCGGCTCACGGTATGGTGTTTATCTAATGAAAAACGACAAAGAAGATCCTGCAAAGATGACTCAACTATCACGATTTGGGCAAAAATTTGCTCGCCACTCAGGTATTTCTCGCTTGATGCAAGACTTAAATGAAGGAATACGTACACCAGAAGCGGTGATGTTAGGAGGAGGAAATCCTGCCCATATTCCTGAGATGGACAGCTATTTTCACCAATTATTACAAGAGATGGTGAATAATGGCTCATTAAGTGATGCCGTATGTAATTACGATGGGCCACAAGGTAAAGATGCGATGCTCAACGCCTTGGCTATTTGTTTAAAAGAAAAATTAGGATGGAATATTTCCGCTAAAAATATTGCGCTTACTAACGGCAGTCAAAGTGCTTTCTTTTATCTTTTTAATTTACTCGGTGGCCAATCTGCTGAGGGTAAAAAGCGCAAAATTCTTTTTCCCATCGCTCCGGAATATATTGGATATGCCGATGCCGGATTAGAAGAAGATTTGTTTGTTGCGAATAAACCCACTATTGAAATGCTACCTGATGGACAATTTAAATATCATGTAGATTTTGAACATTTAACGATAGGTGATGATATTGGTGCTATTTGTGTTTCTAGACCAACAAATCCAACAGGTAATGTGATCACTGATGATGAAGTAAAAAAGCTGGATGCCTTAGCGAAAAAACATGATATCCCACTGATTATTGATAATGCTTACGGCGTGCCCTTTCCGGGGATTATTTTTTCCCAAGCAACTCCCCACTGGAATGACAACACCATTCTTTGTATGAGCCTCTCTAAGCTAGGATTACCGGGGGCTCGTTGTGGCATTATTATCGCTAATGAAGAGCTTATTACTGCAATCACGAATGTGAATGGCATTATTAGTCTTGCCCCTGGAGGTATTGGCCCTGCGATGGCATTAGAAATGCTCAAACGTGATGATTTAATGCGATTATCCCAAGAGATAATTAGATCTTTTTATCATCAACGAGTACTTGAAACTATTGATATTATTCGTCGCTATCTACCTAAAGAGCGTTGCCTTATCCATAAACCGGAAGGGGCTATTTTCTTGTGGCTTTGGTTTAAAGATTTACCAATCTCAAGTGAAGAACTCTATCGGCGTTTAAAAAAACGTGGTGTATTGATGGTTCCTGGTCACTATTTCTTTCCAGGCTTAGAAGAGTCGTGGCAACATGCACATCAATGTATGCGAATGAATTATGTACCAGAGCCTGCATTAATTGAAAAAGGAATAAAGATCCTATCGGAAGAGATAGAACGATGCTTATCGCCAGAATAAATAAGTAATAAAAATGCCCCTTCAGCGAGAAGAAGGGGCAAAGACAATAACGAGGACTTTTGAGCATAAGTTTGACGGAAAGAAATTGATTACTAAAAGTTAGCAATCCGTCTCAATCTAAATTTCTTAGCACGAGCGCTATTAAAACAGATAATAATAAAATCGATGGCTTAAATAAGCCCCTTTTAAGCCCTTTATTATCCTTCTGTAAAGTGAAATTAAGCATTTGATAACAAATTGACTGCAACCATTTAATATATCTATTAAATTCGCTACAAAGCCCAAATAATCAGTGCCATTAGTTGTGGCGTGATGATACGTAAAAACATAGCTAAAGGATAAACCGTGGCATAAGAAAGTGCGGCAGCACCGCTATTTTGATGAATAGAATTAGCGAATGCTAGAGCGGGAGGATCAGTCATCGAGCCTGCAAGTACGCCACATAGGGTAAGGTAATTTAACTTAAAAACGAGACGAGCCATTATACCGACTATCAATAATGGGAGTAGTGTGATCGCGATACCATAGCCAATCCAACTTAACCCTTGTCCATATATTAAGGTATCAATAAACTCGCCACCGGAATTAAGGCCAACCACAGCTAAAAACATGACGATCCCGAGTTCACGTAGTGCAAGATTAGCACTTGGGGGCATAAACCAATAGAGTTTCCCGAAAGTACCAATACGGCCTAAAATCAAGGCCACGATCAGCGGCCCGCCAGCAAGGCCTAATTTTAGTGCAACAGGGATCCCCGGAATAAAAATAGGGATAGAGCCTAATAAAACCCCTAAACCAATGCCAATAAAAACAGGCAACATCTGTACTTGTTCTAATTTTTGTCGTGCATTACCCAAAAGTACCGTAATTGCTTCTATGGCCCCAGGTCTACCCACAACATTTAAAATATCGCCAAACTGTAGCATACTGTTATTACTAGGAATTAATTCAATTCCAGCTCGATTTAATCGTGTGATAACAACATCATATTTTCTTTTTAAATCGAGATCTTTTAATCGTTTACTCAATACTGCGTCATTCGTGACAACAATGCGCACAGATTGTAATTGATGGGTTGAGGTAGAAAGTGAAGCATCTACTTCTTCGCCTAAAATAAGGCGAACCTTATTGAGATCTTCTCTTGAGCCGACAATATGCAGTAAATCGCCTAACTGAATAATAGTGGAAGGCATCGGAACCATAATATCGTCGCCACGTTTCAAACGTGAACAGACAAGGGCATCTTCATTGAGTAGTGGGATATCTTGCATTAATAAGCCATCTAAATTGGGATTGCGAATGGCAATGTTAATGGTATGCAGTGTCTCTTTAGTGCTGTTTTGCTGATGGTTAAAGTGTTTTGCTTCTCGCTCTATATTGATTTTAAATAGCACGCGAATAAACCACATGACCAAAAGAATGCCACAAATTCCCATGGGGTAAGCCATAGCATATCCCATTCCCATTTGACTGATTATGGCTGGATCAATATTAAGGTCGGTGAGGATTTGTTGCCCTGCACCTAATGAAGGCGTGTTCGTTACCGCACCAGAAAAAATGCCAAGAATAATGGGGAGTGGCACATTAAATAAGTGATAAATAAAGGCTGTTACTAGTGAACCAAGTAAAATAATCAAAATGGCAAAGGCATTGAGCTTAAGCCCAGATACACGTAAAGAAGAGAAAAAACCGGGGCCGACTTGGATACCAATGGTATATACAAAGAGGATAAGGCCGAATTCTTGAATAAAATGGAGTATCTGTGTGTTGAGCACCAGTCCATAACGTTGAGCTAAATGGCCGACAATAATCCCTCCAAACAGCACTCCGCCAATTCCTAAACTGACCCGATAGATTTTAACGTTACCTATCCAAAGTCCTAAGGCGCCTGCTAATGACAACATCACCATTGTTAATGCAATATCACTCATAAAACAGATCCTATGCCAAGTGAAATAGCCAAGTAACTTACTAGCTAAAACGATACATCTAGTTTGCCAAAAAGATAAAAAAACGCTGTGTCTTATTGCACAAATTCAGCATATATAACGATCAAAAAAATAAAAAAGATAAATATTCAGTTAAAATATTTATTTAAAATGAATAGGGTTGAATTTTAATATCAGTGAAACATAATAATTTATAACATCAGAATTATTATATAAAATGAGTTTATTTTTAGATTAAATTAATTACCTGTGTTATTAAAAATAAACCCCTTAGATCTTCTTTTTCTTGTCCTAACAAGGAAAACAGGTTTAACTATGTAATAAAGGTGTTTAACCCTAACGGCTTTTTATAGGTGCTCTATGAGATCCATAATCATTAACAAGTTAATACTAGCGACGTTTATGCTATCACTGACAGGGTGCTCAAGTGTTATGACGCATGCAGGCCCTAATAACGAGCTTTATTCAGGAACAAAAAATAACGTTAATATGCTTTCTGATGATGAAACAGGGTGGGCAATGAAACCGTTAGTTATTCTTGATCTTCCTTTTAGTGCGTTATTAGATACTTTATTGCTTCCTTATGATTATTATACACAACATGATGACAACAGTGATAATTCACCTAAAGAAAGGATAAAAAAATTAGGTAGCACTAATGATACACTTAATACTGGAAATAAAACCTAATTATTATAAATAAGACTAAATATAATCACTTATTTATTATTTAGTCATTATTTATATTTATTTTTTTGCTGTAGCTTCTTTTGGACCAAACATCTTGTTAAGGTTATCAAGCTCTTGCATTCCTTTTTCACAAATTGCTTTTTGCTCTTTTAGGGTGGAAGAACTGATCAACTTTTTATTTTGTTCAAAATTACCTTTTATTTCAGGCATGTTCTGTTTTAAGTCATCTCTAGTAGCAATATATTGTAAGAATTTATCGGCTTCTTTAAAGTAAACCCGACAAGTTTGTGATGTAGCCGCTTGGACTGAAAATGTGGTGACGAATAAAAGTAATGTGCTAATGCCCCAACGTGATTTCATGCTCTAAATTTACCTAACTGATTTGACATAGGGTAATTATATAAAAAGTGCATGAAATAAACGATAACAATAAAGAATAAATTTGTCATTTTTCATGATGTTTTCTGATAACTGTAAAGAAAAATAGCTGTTTCATATAACTTAAGTAAAAGTAGGGTTTATGATGCGGTTAATTTCAGCAATAGTGCTAATAAAAAGTTAAAAATCAGTCGTTTTGGTTGAAAACCATACGAACAGTTGGGAGATAAGAAAAAAGTATTGACGCTTTGGCTTTCTGGCAGTAAGATGCACCTCGTTTTCGGCGAGTAGCGCAGCCTGGTAGCGCAACTGGTTTGGGACCAGTGGGTCGGAGGTTCGAATCCTCTCTCGCCGACCATATTTAGAAACCCCGCTTTTTTAAAGCGGGGTTTTGTCGTTTTAAGGCATCTCTTTATAAATAATCGCTTATGATTTTTTACTCTCTGATCTGATAAGTCGACATAGTTGCATTATTGGTAACTGTGTAGGTAAGTCAGAGTAAAAAGACGGTTTTTATAAATCTTTTTTGTTTCTCTTTACATATACATAGCACTCCTATTTCCGGTGATAAGAGTGTAAATTGAATGCGTATTGAGTTGTCTATTTTAATCTATTGTATTTTATGGTGTTGTGCTTTTTTTCTGTAGCGAATGAAAGTCATATCGATCCCCCTGTACCAGTAGATTTACCGACAGAAACACAACTTAGAGATCAATTACTACAACAAAATGACAATGTCTCTTTAGTGAACTTAGCACCACAAAATAAAAGGGAATTTATCACACCTTCTGTGCATTGTTTTTCAATCAAACAGGTAAAACTCCATCATCTCGATGAGTTTTCTTCCCCATCACTGCAACGCCAAGTGGCAAAATGGCAAGCTGAATTAGTTGGGCATTGTCAGTCACAGGCATTGTTAGAACAAGATATCAATATTCTGAATGCGCTGCTTTATGATGCAGGTTATGTGACCAGTGAGGTGGGTAAAGTTGATCTTTATGCCGATGACGAGGTATTGGATATCACATTAAATGTCGGGAGAGTGCAAGACATTGTTTCCGAAGCCCCGACAGATAAACGCTATTTGATTTCACAGGCAGTGCCTGTCAAAAAAGGTGATGTTTTAAACGTTAAAGATATTGAACAGGGGGCTGACAATTTCAGATCCCGTCCTAATAGTAATGTCAAAATTCAGATAGAACCCTCGTCAAAAGAACATGAGTCAATTATTTCTCTTTCTCAAGTGGGAAAAAGGACAATGGCAGGCTCGGTATCGATTGATAATAAGGAGCAGAAAATTTACGGAGATCTATTTGGTACTACAAGGCTAAGCTTTGGTAATCTAGCGCAACTTAATGATACTTTAATGGTTATTCTTTCAAGTCAACTCGATACCTTAAAATCAAGAGGCATCAAAAAGCAGATCTTTTTATGGCAAGTACCTTATCATTATTGGCGTGCGACATTATTTGGTTATGATATTGGTTCAAAAATGAGAGTCTCTGAAGTGACAAAAGAGTTACAAAAAACGCGTCAACAGCTTCTTTCTTTTGAGATCCAGCGCCAATTTAGACCTTCAACACAGCGTACGGTGACTTTAAGTGGTGGAATACAATATTACACTTATCGCAATGAAGTGTCAGGCTATCGCTTATCAGTCCATGAGCGTCGCAGTCCTTATGTTAATGCGGGTATTGAGCAAAATTATCGCTTTATGAGAGGGGGTTACCTTAATGCTAAACTTCATTATAAGCAGAGTGTTTTTATTCCTGGCGCAAGACTATCACCGATAGATTCCCTTAATGGTGTACCCATTTTTAATCTTAATTTTGATGCATTAATTCCTTTTAAAATCACTTCACAGCAATTTTTTTATCAACCAGAAATGATATTTCAACTGACTCGCTCAGATATTGATGGATTACTTGATAAAGCAACCATTGGTGGTCTGTATAGCGTGTATGGTTTTGAGTCCGGCAAAGGTTATTCTGATGCCAATCAGTTTGTTTCCCGACATAAAGTTACTTGGCTTACACCCTTGAATAACCAAATGCTATTTTCCGCCATAGATTATGGTTCCGTTTCAGAAGATAGAAAAAAAATTTTTTATAATAAAAATAAATATTTAGTTGGTGCGGCAATAGGATTAGAAGGTAGCTTTAAGAAACTAAGTTATCAGTTAGTATGGAGCATACCGTTATCAGCCCCTTCTAGTCGAGAAGCAACAGGATCGCAGTTTAATTTTAATACCCAATTTAACTTCTGATTATGGTGATTTATTTTATATTTTTTACTACTGTTTTTATAAATTATTTAATAAATAACTATAGATTATTGGCTTATATAGCATACTAGTAGTCAAAGAGAGAAAAAGGTATTTTTCTCTCTTTGGATTAACGGAGTATTGCGCTGATTATCTTCTATATACTGGTGTTATTCTTCGCTACTAACAGAATAAACCACCCACTTCTTTGTTTCATTTCAATATATTCGTTTAATATTTAAGCGTTCAATCACAAAATATCGTTTTTTTTAAATAGTCATTTAACTTAAGACTTACTTAATGTGTGGTTTAATTCTCTACCATTAAATCAATTTGTCCAATTTTTATCCTGTAATTGTTTGGTATTTGTTTCGTTTATGTTTGCAACTTGTTCATTTTGGCGTAAAGCCCCTTATTGACGGAAACGAATACAGTTGGTTAATTGAACAATGACAAAATAAAAAGGTATTCCGTTTTTAAACAGGAAACCAAAAAACACAACAGAATAATGACGGAGAATAATGATGAGA